>WAQA01000215.1 GCA_015520475.1 Candidatus Bathyarchaeota archaeon
AAGATCCTCAAAGAGAACTCTAGAACAAAGTATGTTGAGATAGCTGATGCTGTTGGGTTAAGTGAAGGAGCCGTTAGGAGACGGATCAAAAATCTTGTCAGGAGAGGGGTGATAAGGAGGTTCACGGTGGAGACTACCGTCGAGGTTGAAGGGATCGTGCTTGTTAAGGTTGAGCCTACAGGCGCCTCGGAGATCATATCGCAGATCAGAAGGATTGCTGATAGGGTCTTCGAGACCTCTGGAGATTATGATCTAGCCGCTTTAATACATGCCTTCACAATTGACGAGTTAAACCGTAAAATCGATGAGATCCGTAAGTTACCTTCAATAATCAACACAAACACTCTAATCAAACTTAAAGATTAAACCTTTCCATATCTATGTGCTTATCATCTAGCAGAACCTTTAAGGCTCTATAAACCTTCCTGTAAGCCTCTCTAAGATCATCATGTTTTGAGAGTTTATCTTGAATCTCCCTGTAAAAGTTGATGAACCTCTCCTCTCTCTTCTCAACTATCCATTCTCTCACGATCTTAGACGCTTCAAGGAACCTGTCAAGATACATAGTCGTGTACTTATTATTCATCTGTATGGATGCGTAGAGGGATGGATCCTCACTCATAACGCTCTCGCTTAGAATCATCTGGAAGATGAATGTTGGTCCCCCGAGCTTTTTGAGGAGGCTGAGGCTCTCGCAGCCTATCTCATATGCAAATATTATGTTCAGGAAGTGGGATAACGAGAGTGTTATTGCCATAGCCCTGTCATGCTCTTCAGAGTCTACAATGACGACTTCGGCCCCTGGAAAGAGCTTCCTGGCCAATTCAGCCTCGTATGACTGATCCATTATTGGTATCAAGGCTATCCTCTCCCCCTTAAGCCTCTTCACTCCAGGGCCGAATAGGGGGTGGATGGAGAGGGGCTTCACGCCATATCCTATAACCCCGCGTAATGCTTGGGTTACATCTGACTTTAGGGAGGCTATCTCAGCGATTACTGATCCCCTCC
This sequence comes from Candidatus Bathyarchaeota archaeon, assembly GCA_015520475.1. Taxonomy (GTDB): domain Archaea; phylum Thermoproteota; class Bathyarchaeia; order Bathyarchaeales; family WAQA01; genus WAQA01. The sequence continues at coordinate 1,009 of WAQA01000215.1, forward strand.
TTAGATGCGGGGTTACCTCCCTCAACACTTCGGGAATAGTCCTTATAGGGGTTGAAATCAACGTTATATCCGCTTCCCTTACGGCTTCAATGTTGTCCTTGGCAAGCTTAGCTCCTAACGATTCTGTGAAGGCTCTTCCTTCATCGTCAATCTTGATGTCTGACACTATCACGTTGAAGCCTTGCCTCTTGAAGTGGCGGGAAAGCCATCTTCCCATTCTCCCTAATCCGCCGATAACAGCAACATTCATGCAGCCATCATCTCCGATACCTCTACAATCATGAAGTTGCTGTCCTCTGAATCCTCTTAGATTCATCCAGCAGAATATCCAGCAGTCTCAATCCGAATTTAGGATCCAATCCTATATGGCGGCACCTCTCAACTATCTTACTCTTCAGTCTCTCCTCAACATCTAAGTCTTCAATTGGAATTCCCTCTTCAGTCTTTATCTCACCTATCTTCCTTGCGAGGAAGAGTCTTCTGCCGCATAACTCTAAAATCTCCAATGTAACCTTCTCAATCTCTTCTCTTAGAATTCTTAGGCTGTCCTTACCATCCATAAATATCTACTCCATCAATCTATTATGGAAGCATGTTTCTTCGCCTAGATGGCAGGCTACACCCTTCTGTTTAACGAGGAAGAGCAGCGAGTCCATATCACAATCTACGAGGATATCGATGATCCTCTGAGTGTTACCTGACGTTTCACCCTTCATCATAACTCTCCCTTTAGATCTCCTATAGTAATGTGCATATCCCGTTTCAACCGTTCTTCTGAGCGCCTCATCATTTACAAACGCCAATGTAAGAACCTTCTTTGATTCGTAATCCTGTACAACCACCGGTATGAGGCCGTTCATCTTCTTAAAATCTAAATCCTTAATCTTCAGGTTCATTTCTCATCACTGCCAATTAATCTTCTAGGAGGTTTCCATTCTCCGTACCGCGTGGATAGCATCTCTTAATTTGATTCTTCCTTCATATATAGCCTTTCCAATCACAACGCCGTATACTCCTATCCGGTTAAGTAGGATCAGGTCTTTGATTGAGCCAACCCCACCTGCAACTATCAAGTTAACATCGAAGCTTCCGGTTAGCTCCCTCAGCACGTTCAAGTCTACACCCTTCATCGTTCCATCCCTCATAATCGATGTTACTAGGAAGTATCTTATACCCATCGAAGAGAATCTTGAGATGGCCTCATCAATCATTATGTCAGCCATCTCCTTCCATCCCTTAATCATAACCTTTCCCTTCCAGTGATCAACCGCCACCACAACCCTCTCTGGATTGTACTCTTCTATGAGGAGGCTGATTGACCCTGGAGATTTGAATGCGAGGGATCCCAGGATCACCCTGTCCACGCCTATATCTAAGTATCTTCTAGCAGCATCTAGGCTTCTTATTCCCCCTCCAACCTGGAGTGGAACGGTTGATCCCTTCACGATCCTCTCTATAACTTCAAAGTTGCTTCCAAATCCGAGGGCTGCATCCAAATCTATTATGTGTAGGTATCGCGCCCCATTAGATATCCATCTCCTAGCCACCGATAATGGATCTCCGAGATGTTCATAGCTCTTATATTTGGATGGATCTCCCCTTACAAGCCTGACAACCTTCCCCCTCATAATATCTACTGCTGGAATTATCTCCATGGCTAGATCATTCCCTTAGAGCTCGGCGGCCCCTTCCTTCTAGGATCTATGGAGACCGCTCTTCTAAGAGATAATGCTAGAGCCTTGAAGGCTGCCTCAACCTTGTGGTGATCATTCTCTCCATACTGAACCCATACGTGGATGTTAGCCTTTAATGATGATGCTAGAGACTTTAGGAAGTGGTAGATGTCTTCCTTGGCAGCGTCCTCGATACTGTCTCCTTCAATCTTCAGATCTATCTTTGCCCATGGTCTCTTCGCTAGGTCTACGGCTGCAAGGGCCAATGAGCAGTCCATAGGTACTATTGCATAGCCGAACCTGAAGATTTCATCTGTGTTGGAGAGGGCTCTTCTCAACGCTTCACCTAAGCAGATAGCTACGTCTTCGGATATGTGATGTTTCAGGTCTCCTCTCGCTTTAACCTCTATGTCGATCATACTATGTGTTGCGAGGGACGTTACCATATGATCTATAAATGCAAATCCGGTTTTGATGTCTGCTCTTCCTTCCCCGTCAAGGTTAACTTTTACATGTATCTCCGTCTCTCTTGTCTTCCTAAATACTTCAGCTCTTCTCATATCTCCTTCTCCCTGAATATTCTGAGTATGTATGGGATTGTGTTGACTGTTGGCGCTATAACGTCCACTCCAGCTTCTAGGAAGGCCTTCAAGGTCTCTTCCTGTGGACTGGAGTATCGGTATACGCCGACAAATATGTATCTTGGATCTTCCTTTTCAGCGTTTTTAACTGTTAAGGCGTCCTCCATGGAGTCGCCTACATAAACGGCTCTTCTGAATGGCTCCAGTTTCTCAGCCGTCTTCAGTAGAGAGAATGGATTCGGCTTTTTCAGGTTTACCTCTCCATCTTCTCTGGAGAGTCTGTCCTCCATCGATTCAATATCATCTGAGAAGATGTATCCTTTAAAGTAGCACATTAAATCATCCAGTATGTACTCTGCAGATTTGAATCTGCTTCCTGAGGCTATTCCGAACCTTCTCTCCATAAACATCATGGATAGGCGATCCAGCGTTTCAGCCATTATTATAACCTTTCCATTCTCTATCAGTCCAGGTCCATAATAGTATCTAGGTTTTAACTTGTATGTTTCATTGTAGAGGTTTGAGCCGCAGAAGAACTCTTCAAAGACTGTTGGTACAATGCTTCTTCCAACCCTGCATGGATGGTAGAGGAGACCTCTTAAATCGTTAAAACTTTCCTTTAAGATGTTTTCATAGTTGTTGAGTAGGAGTTCCTCCACACGTGGGACTCCTCTCTCGTCAAGTTCTGATGTGAACCTCTCCAGATCCACCATCAATCTCTTAAGCAATCCATCATCTAATGTCCGGTGAACTCTACCTCTCATCCCTTTCCTTATCAGATTAAACCTTTCGAATTTATCTTTTACATGGCTTGTCTCTTCTATCTGGGATTTGATGTCTCTCTGCATCTTCTCTGGAAGGTTGAAGAGGATGAACATTATTATGCTGTAGCATGAGTCCCAGTCGCTGTTGAATCCTCCGCTCCTTCTGAAATTGAAGATTATATCCTCTGTGATTATTCTTTCAGGGAAGAAACTTCCTGTTAATCCTTCAAGTATGTATGTGGCGGTCTTTGATATTGCCCTGTTATATGAACCTCTTATATCTATTAGGACTCCGTCGCAGTCGAAGATTGCTGCATCTACATCCTTGAGATCCTCTGTTATATCTCTCTTTATGTATATGCTTCCCTCTTCACATTCAAGTCTTATATAATCCTCTAGTCTATTATTCATTGAGGACATTCTCCATCTCCATTATTAGCCTGTCCATCATCTCTTCAGGTGGAACCGTTACTCTGAGGCAGTTCTCAAAATGTAATACTCTCCCAATATTCCTGATGATCACCCCTCTCTTCAGGAGGGACTCGTAGATGAGCTTCGAGTCCCTCTCAGCCCTTATAAGGACAAAGTTTGTCTGTGAATCGAAGGCTTCAATCCCCTCGAGATCGTTAAGTCTCTTGATCATCTTCTCTCTTGCCCTTCTCAGTTCAGCTATCGCATTCTCCACAACATCTATCCTCTCTAATATCTTTCTTCCAGTCTTTAGGGCTGTTAGGGTTACACTGTATGGCATCTGTAGCCGTTCGGAGAGTACAGAGGTTATCTCCTCATTCGATATGGCGTATCCAAGTCTCAAGCCGGCTAGGCCGAAAGCCTTTGAGAATGTTCTTAAAACTATTAGATTCTCACTTCTTCCTGTTAGGTCTATGATTGATCCATTTGAGAATTCAACGTATGCTTCGTCGACGACGACTACGCCGTTGAATTCCTCGATTAGGGCGGCGACATCCTCTCTCCTGAACTGGTTTGCTGTAGGATTGTTTGGGGAGCATAGGAATAGAAGTTTAGCTCCGTCACCTGCAGAATCAAGTATCCTCTCAACGTTAAGTGAGAAGTCCTCATTTAATGGTGTCTTGATTAGTTGTGCTCCTTGAATCATGACGCATCTACCGTACATCGAGAATGTTGGATCTATCGTTATGGCCATGTCTCCATCCTTCAGGAACGCTCTTGAGATTAAATCTATGAGTTGATCGCTTCCTGTACCTACCATTATCCGGTTGGACGGCACCTTCAAGTGTCGTGCTAAGGCCCCTATAAGTTCCTGCTTCTCCCCCCTCGGATATATCCTCGGATCCATCTCTTCAACGGCTTCTAGAATAATCTTCTTCAGGAAATCCTCTGGTATGAAGAGGTTCTCGTTTGAGTTCAGCTTTAAAATCTTCTCCTTCTCGATTCTAAGCCTTCTAGATAAATCCTCAACCGTCTCCCCTACATCGTATATGCCTAGCCTACATGCTTCTTTGAGGGTATCCTTAAGCCATCCTCTACTCTTAATCTTCACCATCGAATCTTCCCTCAACAGCGTAGGCGTGATTGGATAATCCCTCAATCTCAGCTAGGGTTTTGATGGTCTCCTTCAGACTCATCAATCCCTCCCTTGAGCATTCTATAACCCCTATAATCTTGATGAAGTCTAGGATTGATAGTCCAGAGTATACGTGGCTGAAGCCCCATGTTGGGAGAACATGGTTTGTTCCAATTGCGTAGTCGCTGGCTGAGACGGGGGTGTAGGGCCCCACCAAGATTAAACCTGCAGAATTTACATTCTCAACGATGTATCCTGGATTTGAGGCTATAACCTCTAAATGTTCAGGGGCAAACCTGTCTATGAAGGCGACGGCTTCATCAGTATTGTTACATCTGATTATTAGGCAGTTCCTTAATATCGACTCTTCTAATATTCTCTTCCTCCTAGATCCTTTAATGATACGTTTAAGTTCTTCAGCTGTTTCTCTAGCTATCTTCTGGGATGTTGTTAGGAGGATTGGGATGCAGTCTGCTCCATGCTCCGCCTGTGAGATGAGGTCTAAGGCTATAAGATGCGGATCCGCTGTTTCATCGGCGAATATGAGGATCTCTGAGGGTCCGGCTGGAGCGTCAATCGGCACAATACTTGAGATCAGCATCTTAGCTGTTGTTACATATATGTTTCCTGGACCAACTATCTTCTCAACTGGTTTTATAGATTCTGTTCCGTAGGCCATGGCAGCTATCGCCTGTGCCCCTCCAACCCTATATATCTCTTTGACGCCGCATAGATCAGCCGTTACGAGAACAGCAGGATTTATCTCTCCATTCATGCTTGGGGGAGTACATACTATTATCCTATCTACACCGGCGGCTCTCGCCGGCGTAGCTGTCATTATCAGAGTGCTTGGGTAAGCTGCTTCTCCGCCTGGAATGTAGCATCCAACACTTCCTAGAGGGGACAATTTAAAGTATACTTTGACTCCTCGATTCTCAACCTTTAAGTTTAATCCTTCCATCCTCCTCCTTTCAAGTCTCTCTACACGTTCCATGAGGAATTTTATGGCTGATACCTGTCTCTCCGTTACCTTCAAGTATGCTGATTCTATCTCTTCCCTTCCAACCTTAATATCCTCCGGATTCAATCTCACCCCATCAAACTTCTCTGTGAATTCTATTAGGGCTCTGTCCCCCCTTCTCCTAACATCATCGATTATCGATGATACGTAATCCTCAAGTTTCCGGTCTACAACCTGTAGATGCGGCCATCTTCTACTCCAGAAATCCTCTGGGAGAGACTTTACATCGATAATCTTCACTCCATCTCTCTCTGTCATCCCTTCTTGTCTCCCTTAGATATCTCCTCTAATGGTAGAACCTGTCTAGGCTCATACACCACTAATCCCTGGGCAAGCCTTCTCAGAGCTGGTAGAAGCATCAGGAACTGTTCTCTATCTATCACCGTGTTCACTGAGTACCAGTCTCCATCTGAGAGCGGTGATACTGTAGGCCTTTTCAAGGCTGGAAGATTCCTCAGTAGCTCCTGAAGATTCTTCTTATTCACATTCATGAATATGTGGAGCTTCTTTCTTCCATCTACAACCCCCTTCAGAAGGGTTAAGATATCATATATCTTCTCCTTCTTTCTGTTGTCTTTGAGTGCTTCTTTATTGGCTATAAGCACGGCTGTCGATGTCATGATAGTCTCAATCACCTTCAATTCGTTCTGTTCAAGTGAGGTTCCAGTCTCAGTCACCTCTATGATTACATCGGCGTCTTCAGGCGGTTTCGCCTCGGTTGCTCCGAATGAGAGGTATATGCTCACCATCTGATTCTCACCCTTCTTCCACCATGGTGTAACCATTAATGGATCCGCCTCTCCGAAGAACCGTTTATAGATAGGATTCTTCTTCAAGTACTCAGCCGAGATATTCAAGTATTCAGTGGATACCCTTAGCGTTCTCTTCTCAGTGAAGTGTCTGGTGAGGAGGGTGGAGAGTGAATCTATATCCCTCCAGGATTTCGGAACCGCTACGACAAGTTTAACCTTTGAGTATTCCAGGTCAAGTAGAACTTCAACTTCTGCTTTTGTCTCTACAACCCAGTCTAAACC
>WAQA01000216.1 GCA_015520475.1 Candidatus Bathyarchaeota archaeon
ATTTAAAGAGTATCTTATTGATTATGTTAAAATCTCAATACCACCCGAAAGCGTTTTTAGCTTTAAAGAGGAATGTGAAGCGTGGATTAATAAACAGAACAAAAATCGTCTCAATACTTCAGAAGAAACCTTTAAACGCTAGGGAACTAGCTGAGAGGACAGGTTTAAACTATAATGTTGTTATTCACCACCTCCACCTCTTAGAGCATGAACATATAGCTGTTAGAAGTGGAAAGAGGCCTTACGTTTGGAGGCTTACAGGAGCTGGACAGAGAACTCTCTTCGACGGCTATCTTTAGGCATAAAGCACATCACAGTCTATCACTTCATTCCTCACCGAATATTCGATTTGCATGGTATGCTTGGAATGTCTCTGCTTAGTTGGGTGGATTGGTGTTAGGCTTATTTTTTGGCGGTTGGAGTGTTGAGGGTGCTGATGACCCTCTGATCCTAGGATGGAAGTCATGAAAGGGAAGAACCAGAAAAAAGAATCCCCAGCCCCCGGCAGAAAGAACGTCAAAGATTAATTTTCTTCTTTAAGGCCTCTATGATTACTGGTGCTACTGAAACCTTTGCAAACTCGTTTGTTACGCTATCCGTTCCAGCTATCTCTTCTATTCCGGCTTCCCTTAACGTCTTCAACGCGTTCTTCCCTAGGAGGGCATGGGATACTCCAGCGAATACTCTCCTCGCCCCTTGTTTCTTCAATATTCTAGCGGCGTTTGCAGCGGTCTTCCCCGTACTTATTATATCGTCTATTATGACTACATCTCTATCCTTAACGTTCATTCTTTTGGCGAATGTTCTTATATCTCCAGTGTATCGATCTCTCTCCTTCCTTAAATAGTCATATTCAGCGTTGATCGTTTTCGCTGCGTATTCTGCTCTACTTATCGCCATCTCCTCATCGTCAGGAGCGATTATGAATGGTTCTTTAAGGTTTTTTGAGGCGAAGTACTTTGCTAATTCGCCAGCCGCCGTAAGGTTGAATGTAGGAATCTTATAGTGCTTCAATACTTTCTCGTTGTGAATGTCGATTGTATATAATGCTTCTACACCTAGATCCTCAAGTATCTTCGCTATCATAACCGAGCTTACACATTCTCCGTCGAGGTATCTTTCATCTTGCCGACTATAAGCGAGGTATGGAATGAAAGATATTATGGATCTTGCCCCAAGATCCTTAGCCGTATGTATCATCATGAAGAGCTCGATTAAATGACTGTCTTGGGGCGGATATAAACTCTGAACTATAAGTAGATCTTCACCTGACACTTCCTCATCGAATTTGAAGTAAAATTCCCCATCTGGAAAACGTTTCGTTCTGGTCTTAACGACTGGTAACATAATAGCCTTACCGATTTTATATGCTAACTCGCTAGAGCTTGGCCCTCCAACTATCTTCATAGATTTAACCTCCAAGCGCGTTTTAAGTGAATTACCCATCGCTATATAATGGGGCTTCCTGTTTCAATGATGGCGCTTGCGGAGACCGTTGAGGATCCCAGAGCGCCATCTCCACAGGCTTTCCCCATCCCTGACAGGCCTCGCTTAAGTATATTCAGCGAGGCGTTATAGTCTCTATTCATCTTTCCGAATTTATATTTTTGGATATAACCTGAACTTATAGCTGAACGACCTCTGGAAGTCATGAAAGGGAAGAACCAGAAAAAAGAATCCCCAGCCCCCGGCAGAAAGAACGTCAAGTATCGAAAAAATATTTGTCAGTTCTCGTCTCATCCCTCTGGACAGGACCCCAGCCGGAAGAGTTTAAAACCAGCGAGAATAAAGATTCCTCACTTTTCCATCCATTATCCAGTCCACACAAAGTTAGCTATAGCGTGGATAGCGCATATATTGGGTTATTCATGGATCTTAGAGTCATCTAATGTTAGGAGCATGCTACCGGTTCTGTAGCCCTCCAGATCTAGGGTTACATATTTAAAGCCTAACTCTTTTAGTTCCCTAGATATCCTCTCTATAACATTCAGCTTCAAGATAAGTTTCATTTCGTCTCTTCCAACCTCTATTCTTGCGAGTCCATTATGATCTCTAACCCTTAACTGCTTGATTCCACTTATCTCCTTCACGATCTTCTCCGCCTTTTCTATACGTTTCAGCCGCTCAGCCGTTATACGTTCACCAAATGGTATACGTGAGGAGAGACATGCAAGTGGAGGTTTATCGTAGACTGAAAGATTAAACTTTTTAGCTAACGCTCTGATATCTTCTTTCGTAAATCTGTTTTCAGCCCATGGACTATAAACATTCTCTCTCTCAGTAACCGCTTTGAAGCCAGGTCTATGACCACTCAGATCTGAGAAGTTCGTACCCTCAAAGATCGCTTTAAATCCGAGATCATCTGCAACCTTCCGTAGAGAGTCTAAAAGTTCACTTTTACAGTAATAGCATCTATCTTCAGGATTCCTTACGAAGTTCTCGTTTGATAATTCATCGGTCTCTATGATTAAATGTTTTATACCTATCTCTTTAG
>WAQA01000217.1 GCA_015520475.1 Candidatus Bathyarchaeota archaeon
GTGAGGATTATGGCTTTGCTTCTGCAGGCTTAAAACCAATCCTAACGGCGGGAAATTCACTTTTGCATCTTCGCCGGGAATGCGTAATGCTCAAAATATGAGTTCTATTCTCTACTGGTTTTAATTTCGAGATGGGACTTAATGCCTATTTCGATGGGATTCTCCTCATTATCGTCTCTAGAGTTTTGATATGATCCTTCTGAGTTCTTCTCCCCTCCTCTTCCACCAGTTAAATAGTATATTTAGATCCGTGTTGAGGCTGAAGTGTTGTACGCCGAGATCTATGTATCTCTCCGCTTCTTCTGGGGTTCGTATTTCAGCTCTGGGAGCTACATCCATCTTTAAAGCTGTCCTTATAGTCTTCTTTTCTGCTTCGATGACCTTTGGATGTCTGGTCTCCCCTGGCAAGCCTATACTTATAGAGTAATCTGAAGGTCCGAATTGAACCATATCTATTCCGTCAACTGAGAGTATCTCTTCAATGTTCTCTACCGCCGTCTTCTTCTCTATCATTAATGCAACAACTGCGTCTTCACATATCTTTACTATGTCAGCTCCTGTTCCTTTACATCCTACATAGCCTATTCTTCTATCCATTCTGGATCCACTTAATCCTTTAGGTTCAGCTCTGACGGCTTTTACAGCCTCTTCAGCGTCCTCAACTGTCCGTATATCCGCGAAAAGAAAGTTCTGTATTCCTGCTGCTAATGCTCTTCCTGCAAGGTACACTCTTGGCTCTTGATCCAACTTTACCATCGTTGATAAACCTGTCAATTCAGCTGCCCTAGCCATATTCTCTAGGTCATATAGATCATATGGTGCGTATTCGCTTAGAAACTCCACATAATCATATACTCCTGTATATCCTAGTATCTCTATTATTCCGGGCCATGATATGCAGATTCTAGTTCCTAGACTAGGTTTTCCTTCATCAATAAGCTTTCGAAGCCTGTTATCCCCCATTTTCCTCACGATGCTGAAAGCTTTATTTGTTGTAGATGTAGTTTATCTTCTGCTTTTAGTTTTGCGCTTTCCTCCTATTTCTGTTCATTTTAGTTTTATGGTTGCAATATAGGTCTCTTCGTCTAGCTTCTCTATTCTGAATCCTCTTTTATAGCATAGGTGTATCATTCTTGTGTTCTCCGCTAGGATCTCGCCGAATATCATCTTTAAGTTCATGTCTCTGCCGATATCTATTATGTAATCAAGCATCTTTGTTCCTAGACCTAAGTTCTGCCATGGATCCCCTATCACAATCGCTATCTCTCCTCTTTCCAGATCCGGTTCAACGACCAGTCTAACCATCCCGATTATCCTTCTCTCCCCTCCTTCTCTTATCTCAGCTACTATAGTCATCTCTCTATCATAGTCTATATTGCAGTATCTGGCCAATGTTTCATGTGATATCTCCCTTATTATCTGGAAGAATCTGAATCTCATAGTTTCCTCTGAGAACGTTTCGAAGAGTTTACGTATGAGTGGTTCGTCTTCAGGTTTAATTGGACGTAGGAGAACCTCTCTCCCATCCTTCATCCTCCATTTAGAGACGTATCTTTTAGGGTACGGTTTTATTATTAGATGCTTGTATGGCTGTATCTTTTTAAAGACGGATTCTCTGTCTATGATTATCCTTGCGTCGAGAGCTAGAGCCTTCTCTTCGTCTATTATTAGCGGGTTTATATCAGCCTCCTTAATCTGTGGAAAGTCTATGATTAGCTGTGAGAACCTCACAAGTATCTCCTCTAGAAGCTTCAAGTTGACCGGTTTTCTACCTCTATATCCCCTAAGAAACCTGTAGATTCTAGTTTGCTCAATCATCCTCTTCGCAAGCGTCTGATTTAATGGTGGAAACTCGACTGCTACGTCGTTATATAACTCAACATTTACTCCTCCAGCCCCTAAAATTATAACCGAGCCGAAATGTGGATCTCTCTTTGATCCTATTATAAGCTCATATCCATTGGTTTGTATCATTCGTTGAACGGTTACTCCGTTAATTATGGCTGAAGGAAATCTTCCCTTAACATTTTTAATTATCTCTTTGAATGCTCTTTCAACTTCTAGGTCTGTATTTAGGTTTAATGCTACGCCGCCGCATTCTGATTTATGCGTTATCTGTGGAGATAGAATCTTCAGGGTGACTGGATACCCTATCCTCGACGCTATTCTCAAGGCTTCATCAACTGTTTTAGCGATATGCGCCTTGACCGTTGGTATGCCGTAGGCTTCGAGAAATCTTTTTGATTCAGGTTCCGTTAATACCTCACGTTCTTCTCTTGCTGCATTCCTGATTATTCCCTCCAATACATCTCTGTTTATAGGTGTGTCTACCGGCAGTTCCTCAGGAGTTTCATATAGGAGCCTTAGGTTTCTCGAGTACTGATACATGTACATGAATGTTGATATTGCCTGTTCAGGTGTTGAATATGTTGGAATTCCGTTTCTGCATAGTAGTTCTCTTGCTTCTTCCACATCCTCTCCTCCAAGCCAGCATGTTAAGATAGGTTTCTCAGTTTCTCTGGAAGCGTCTATCAAGGCTTCAGCTGTTTCAATGGGTTCAGCGGCTCCTATCGGCGTATAAATTACTAGAAAGCCGTCTGCTGCTGGCTCCTTGAAGCATATCTCAAGAACCTCCTTAAATCTCTCCACCGTTGCGTCTTCTCCTATATCTATCGGGTTGGAACGGCTCCAGTATGATGGTAGAATCCTGTTTAGGGCCGACGTTGTTTCAGCGCTTAGATCCGCCAGTCTTCCACCCTTAGAAATCAAGTAGTCCGTAGCTATAACTCCTGGTCCGCCAGCATTAGTTACTATGATAAGCCTTGATCCTTTAGGGGCGCGTTGCATAGAAAGTATCTCTGAGCAGTTAAAGAGATCTGTTATCTCCTCAACTCTTACTATTCCAGCTCTTCTGAAGGCAGCATCATATATTCTGTCTTCACCTGCAATTGCCCCTGTATGGGATGCAACTGCCCTTCCACCCTCAGGCGATTTGCCCGCCTTTATAACTATTATGGGCTTTGTACTTGCGAATCTTCTCGCTGCGCTAATGAACTTTCTAGCGTCTTTTATGGCTTCTATGAATAGTACTATGCTTCTTGTCTCAGGGTCGATGCCGAAGTAGTCTATTAGATCGGCGAAGTCCACATCGAGCATAGAGCCGACTGAAACTATGTTGCTGAAGCCTACATTGGCTTGGGAGGCCCAGTCAAGAACGGAAGCGCATAAAGCACCGCTCTGCGAGATAAATGCGATTCTACCTGGTTTCGCCATCTTCTTCGCGAAGGTTGCGTTTAATTTGATGCTTGGACGCATAACCCCTAGACAGTTTGGACCTATTATCCTCATTCCATACTTATCTTTTATCCTCAAAATCTCTTCCTCAAGTTTTCTTCCAGCTGGCCCTGTCTCTCTAAAGCCTGACGAGAGAATTATGATCCCTACTACGCCTGATTCTCCGCATTCCTCTACTATCTGAGGGACTATATGTGCTGGTGTTGCTATAACCGCTAAATCAACCTGCCATGGTATCTTCTTTATGCTTGGATAAGCCATAATTCCCTGTATGCTTTGGGTGAATGGGTTGACTGGGTAAACTATACCCTTAAAACCTACACCTATAAGGTTCTTCATCAATCTAAAACCGACGGATCCCTCCTTGTTGCTTGCACCTATAACGGCTATCCTTCTAGGATTGAAGATTTTATCTAGTCCTTCAATACCCGTTATTAACCTCCCCTCTAAACCAAAACTTTCTCGTTCGGGATGGAAGCTTATCTCTTCCCAAAAATATTATCCATTAAACTGATAATTATTCTTTTTTTATCTGGGTTTTATTCTTTATTCTTATCCAATCCGTTCTTCAACATAATCTATTACATCTCTAAACCTTTCGCTGAGTCTGTCATAGTCTTCCATATCCTCTCTTCTAATAGGTTCAATCTTTAGAATATTGTAGTTTCGAAGGAACCTTATGATCTCCTTTGCTCTGAGACCCTTCAGGTTTATATTCAGTTTCATCATGGTCTCTATAACTCTCTTGTACTCTTCAGGTTCATATATTACTGTTACGCCGGGGGCCGTTCCTATAAATATGTCTGTGTTAAGGATTAATTTCTCCTCTGGTGACGCTGCGTCGTTGTATCCTTCGATTATAACTGTGTCAAATCTCTTCTTTATGGTTTGGTAGCAGCTCCCTATGGCTTTGGAGCTGTATCTGTTGAAATATGCTGTCCACTCATCTACACCCTTTACATTTATTATTTGTTTTGCTTTCTCTTTTAGTGTGGTGAGATACTCCTCGTCTGTTAGTACATATCTCTCCCGTATATTCTTCTCGTTGAGTAATAGTACGTTCTCTACTTCTCCGTTTATATTGGCTGATGTATACCTCTCAACTACTAGGTGGCGATACATCTCTGGATCAAGTAGATACATCCAATTCGCCATGTTATCTGAGAGGAATCTTTCGGCGTTTAATGGAGCCATCAAAGCATCTATTGGATTCAGAATTTCATATGGAAGACTGCATTTAGCGGATTCTCTAAGCTTTATTATGTCCTCGCAGAATAGGCCTCCCTCATTTTTACATTTTAGGAATGCATCATATTGATACCACATGTTATGTCCTGAACGAGGCTTAAATACGCCTACCTCTATTCCATCATTCAATAATCCTCTGGCTAATGCTGTAGCGAGGACGGTCTTACCTGAAGAGTCTGGGAAGAGCCCGAAGATATATATGGACGGCATCTTCCCCCTCTTCCTAGGGAGAAACGTCTTCATATCATCTGGAGACGAACCTATTCCCCTTAATGTAGAATCTTAACTCTCTATTTAAATCTCTCTTCACACCTATCCTGTGTGAGGAGGCTACTTCAAACCTTCCTTCTCTATCTGCTATGAATATTTCACTCCTTTCATCTGTTACGTCTGTTCCGTTAAGGCTCTTATCTATCCTCAATGCTCTCGTTAATTTTCCAGGGCCATTTGTCAATTGGATGATATCCTCCACTTTACGGTTCTTCTTCATAATCTCTATTCCTTCCTTTGGTTCTATAGCCCTTATTAGTACGGCTCCGGCCTCCCCGTCTCTGTGGGCGACAATATTGAACATCCAATAGTTATGGACGTTATAGATGAATGCTAATCCTGGAAGGCTCCACATAAGCCTATTATAATTCTTCCTTCCTTCACGTGCTCTGGAGGCTGGATCCTCAGGTCCATAATAAGCCTCTGTCTCAACTATTAATCCGCTGAGCCTAGCCCCTTCTATCCTCCTAACCAATCTCTTACCCAGTAAATCCATTGCAACCTGCTCGGGGCTACGTCTATAGAAGCTTCTAATTAATGTCTCCATGCCTATATTAGAATGAGACCTCCAGTTTTTAACGGTTTCCTTAAATATTCTTTTCCTATCGTTAATGGTTGATATCTCTCTTTCTCCACTCCAATCTGAGCTTCTCAGCAATCTCTCCATCTTCGAGAATTAATGCGCCTCGATAACCACATTCCCTGCATTCCCATAATGACCATAACTGCGGGAGGCCTGAAGCCCAGAATATGTTTGTTGATCCACATCTTGGACAGAACTTTATTCTCCCCAACATATTCGTTACTCTCTTATCCTTCACCCTCTCTTCTCCTCTTTTCATTGCTGTCCTTCTAATAGAATTATGTTGTCTCTATATTTATCTAGATCCCGTTTGTGATGCTAATTTATGTTTCCTCTTCTATATATCTGATCTTTCTTCTAAACCTCAATTAAACATATTTAACTTTAAATGCGTTTAATTTGATTATCTAATAAAGTTAATAAGTATGAAGGTTTAAAATATCTTAGTTAAGAGTGTAGAGGTATCAAGATATGGAGAGATCTTTTGCCGTCGAGGTTAAGGATGTACATAAAATCTATCATTTAAGAGGAGAAGATATTCATGCGCTGCGTGGAATAAACCTTGAGGTGCCTCGAGGCGAATACCTCTCGATTATGGGTCCTTCAGGTTCAGGTAAGACAACGCTCTTCAACATGATTGGAGGCATCGATTCCCCTACTAAAGGTCACGTATACATTGATGGTATGGATCTATCTAAGGTCCGCCCTAACCAGATGGCTTGGTTGAGATGTAGGAAGGTCGGCTATATCTTTCAAACATTCAACCTTATACCAGTGTTGACTGCTAAGGAGAATGTGGCTCTACCTATGATCTTCCTTGGCGTTCCTAAACAGGAGAGAGAGAAGAAGGCGGTTGAGCTTTTAGAACTTGTAGGGTTAGGTGATCGTATTAATCATAGACCTACTGAGCTGAGTGGTGGTCAGCAGCAACGTGTGGCCATAGCCAGAGCATTAGCTAATGACCCGACAATCATCCTGGCGGATGAGCCTACTGGAAACCTAGACCTCAACACGGGCTTCGCTATTGTTCAGTTACTTTACCGCTTAAAGGTTGAACGTGGCACAACAATCATCTGTGCAACCCATGACTTAAAGATGATTGATATTAGCGATAGAGTGGTATTCTTGAGGGATGGCGAAATAGAGAATATTGAACGGAGAAGAGGGCTTGTTCTAACAGCTGAAGAACTTGAAGGTGAAGAATAAGTCTTGGAGGAGATGTAAATGTCTGGTGCAACAAATAGAATTCAATGTCCATGTGGAAGAATAATAGAGAGTCCAGACGAATATAAAGTTCTATACTTGAAGCATGAGATGATGGAGATCGATGTTCTCTGCCCAAATGATTCATGTTATCTCCGAGAGCTTGGATATGTTAAATTCGAGATTGAGAATGGAAAGGCCAAATTTAAAGAGGCATCATTCTATCCTCCGTTCGTGACGTGGAATTCAGGTAGGCTCGGCTTCGATGTGGCGGAGAAGATACTTAAGGATCACCTTAGACAGATAATAAAGAAGATCGACTGGGATAGGATCGGGAAGGAAACAAAAACTCCACAATAAATACTCATCTAACATACCTTGTTAGGAATGCCCTGTGATCCCTGAATGCTCCCCTTAAACATTTACTGACCCTATTTTGAATCTTCTGTAATTCTCTATATACCTCCACGTTTCTCTGCTCCGGATATGCATATGTATCTTCATCAACCTTAACGAATATGTCTGTAATCTTCTGTATGCTGATCCCTTCACCCACATAGTTCAGATAGGTCCACATTGCTTGAAGGGCTGCTCCATAAGCCGCTCCCTCATCAATCCTTAAACATACAACTTCAGCGTTGAATATGTCTGCGGCTATCTGACGCCAAGCCCTGTTCTTTGATCCTCCCCCCGTCAATCTTATCTCTTTAGGCTTAATACCTAACTCCCTCATTCTATCAAGTCCATAATTCATTCCGAGAGTGACGCCTTCCATAGCGGCTCTTGCTATATGTGATGGATTAAAGGTTCTGCTGTTCAATCCATAGAGTACCCCTGTCCCCTCAGGAATATTAGGTGTTCTCTCCCCTTCAAAGTATGGTAGGAGTATGAGTCCTTCTGATCCTGCTGGAGTCTTCTCTACAGCGTCTGTGAGCTCATCATATGATAGATTGAAGAGTTCTCTAACGTATTCTGTTGCTACGGTCACATTCATGGTGCATAGGAGTGGAAGCCAAGCGTTCGTTGAATCGCAGAACGCGGCTATCTCCCCCTTAGGATCTATCACCGGCGTCTTTGAGTATGCATATATCGTCCCTGAAGTTCCGAAGCTAGCCGTTACAATTCCCTCCCTTGTATTCCCTGTTCCTATAGCCCCCATCATGTTGTCTCCTCCTCCAGCACTCACTAATACATCATCTCGAAAACCGAATTTCTCAGCCAGTTCCCTTCTGATTAGACCTACAGGTCTATCCGAACTCTGGATTGGAGGAAGCTTCTCCCACAAGCTGGGATCTATTGCGTCAACAACCTCTCTTGACCATCTCCTCGTCTTTACATCCATAAGGGCTGTTCCAGAGGCATCCCCATACTCCATGATCTTCCTGCCAGTTAAGTAGAAGTTTATGTAGTCATGTGGAAGGAGGAAGGTGTCAAGTTTCCTGTAATTTTCAGGCTCTTTTCTCTTAAGCCATAATATTTTGGGGGCTGTATATCCCGGTAAAATAGGATTCCCTATAAGGTTTATTACAGCTCTCTTGCCGCCCAGCTTCCTAGTTAAATATCTACACTCG
Organism: Candidatus Bathyarchaeota archaeon; assembly: GCA_015520475.1. Classification (GTDB taxonomy): domain Archaea; phylum Thermoproteota; class Bathyarchaeia; order Bathyarchaeales; family WAQA01; genus WAQA01. The sequence continues at coordinate 8,170 of WAQA01000217.1, forward strand.
TATATTGTGCTTGTGTCATTCCAGAGCTTTGCTGGTCTGATAACTCTGCCTTCCTCATCCAATGGGACGAGACCGTGCTGCTGGGCTGAGACTCCAATAGCCCTCACTTCCCTTGGATTTATCCTCGATGCTTTCAGTGCCTCCTCAACTGTTTTATGAAGGGCTGAAATCCAAACTGAGGGATGCTGCTCCTTATGTCCTGGAGGAAGTCCCTCTATCAAGCCATACTTCTCAGTTGATCTTCCTACAACCGACCCGTTCTCTCCATCTATTATTATAGTCTTTGTGCCCTGTGTTCCATTGTCAACTCCGATGAAGTATCCTTCAACGGTCAAAGCGACACCCCAAACAGCCGTAATACATAAGTATTTTTATCTTTTCTGAGATTTAATAATTGTATGGCGAGCTTCAGCTATCCTGAGAGGGCATGCATATCGCTCTCTATACTCGAATATGAAGATCAGCTAGAGAGAGATCTGAATAACTTTAATTCTTCAGATGCATTCTCAATCATAAGTCAACTCGTCAGAACAGGTATATTATACAGTATGCATATAGACGTTATGAGACCTCCTCTAATCCCGTACAGATCCGCCTTCTCAAAGAATCTCATCAAAGAACTGTATGAGTTCTTTCATGATGATATATTCTTGGAGATGCATCTGATGGCTGAAAAGCCTGATCAACTCATCGAGGAGATAAATAATATAGTAAACCTAAGTGGAGACGATGAGATCTCAATAATTATACATCGAGAATCCTATCCTAGAATCATAGATGTTGTAAAATGCCTCAAAAACATTAAGGGTTTAGGTTTTAAGGCTGGGATTGGACTTAACCTTCCAACCTCAACGGAGGAATTGACAGATGATATTGTAGAGAACGCTGATATAATA
>WAQA01000218.1 GCA_015520475.1 Candidatus Bathyarchaeota archaeon
GCCATGGGTATTCTATATTTAGCTCTTATCTCGGCGCTTCTAATTGCGATCTCATAGTCCATCTTTATGACTTGGAAGTCTCTCCGTATAGTTTCGCTTCTTAACTTGGCGACTTCCCTACCTTCCTTCTCTAAGTTGATACGATAGATTTCATGAATAGTTATAACGGAAACCATTCTCTCTTTAACAGATCTTAGATCTTCCTTAAGCTTCTCAAGAAAATTCGGATTACTTGAATAGAAATACTCAACGAAGAATCTGGTGTCATAGAGGCTTCTCTTAGGCATCCTCCTCTCTCATCCTATCAAGCATCTTTTTTAACTCTTCCACATCGCCTTTTTCGGAACCACTCCCAGCCAAGTCGAATATGCTTGGAAGCCGCTTCACCACGATCCTTCCCTCTTCCTCTACTACCTTAACCTTAGATCCTTCCTCTATCTTGAACTTCCTCCTTAAATCGGCTGGTATGGTTATCTGGCCCTTCCTGGTTACAGTAACTTCAGTCATACCATTATCAAAGTTCAACAAATTAAAAAGTACTACTTAAATCTTTTGTACATCCATCCGTTAGGGCATTCTTCAAAATTGACGAACCTAAAAAGCCCCCAAAAACTTAAACATCCTTTTTGTTTGGCGCCGGGGAAGGGATTCGAACCCTTGAGGCCCCGAAGGGCCACTGGATCTCGACTCCAGCCTCTATTTATTGAGGCGTCCAGCGCATTTCCACTCTGCCACCCCTTATTGAGGAGACTGTTTCCTTGGCAACGGGCTTTCCCCGGCGATATTAAATGTTCGCCCAGTTATCTAAAAAGTTTTTTATCTTGACCTTGAAGACCTCATGCGGAAGTGTGGGGGTGGGTTGTGGTTAGGCTTAAATATGATTTCTCAAGAGAGGATGGGCTGTTCCTGTGCAGAAGAATCTTCAAATTCTAAACTGTGGAATGGGGTATGATGGAGATTTGAATGCATGCGTAAATATGGCCTATGGGGTGGGGGAGCCGTGAACCCCTTGGAACCAGCGGATGTGGCTGATGTGCGTAAAGCCTCCGGTTGAACGCTGGAAACCCCCATCGTAAAAGGGTGGGGCAGTTCACGTAGGTATTCTAAGCGTGAAGGTTAGAACACCATTTTTAAAGGCTAAGTCTTCGATTTTCGGGATGACCATTGTAGGTAGAATTATACGTCTGTAGTATCTGATATCTCCATGTTCAGCTGAGATTGTGACTTCCCATCCTGAGACTGTTATTTTGATGTCATCCGCCTCCACTCCAGGTAGTTCCGCTATTACCCTAAGTTTAACCCCTTCAATTATGAGGTCTACAAATGGTTTTCGGATGTATGGGGAGACGTACAGTGGCGTTACAGGTTTGCTTTCTAGAGGCTTCCTTACACGCTTAATCTTCGCTCCGAAGGGTTTTATAGTTATGTATCCAGCAGCGAATCCTCCAATATGAGCCCAGAAGGCTACTCCATGATAGAGTCCCGTAAGCGATATTACCCCCATTAGGAGCTGATATAGGAACCAGAATCCAAGGTAATAGTATGCAGGTATACTTACAATTTGAATGAAGAAGTAGAAGATTACAGTTCGGATCCTAGCGTTTGGGTATAATAGTAGGTAGGCTCCTAGAACCGCTGAGATAGCTCCTGAAGCCCCTACAACAGGGATTCTTAGACTTAATACTCTAAGGTATGGACTTAACGATGGCAACGTCGCCAATACAGAGGCTATATGCGTGAATGTAGCTACTAATCCTCCGAATAGATAGAAGATTAAGTATTTGAAGTGTCCGAGGGCATCTTCAATGTTATCTCCAAAGACCCATAGATATATCATGTTTCCGAGGATATGCATGATGTCAGCATGCATAAACATGCTCGTTATGAGGGTCCATAGACGTTTTCCAGCTAGAATATCAGCTGGAGTCACTCCCAAGTAGAGGATTGCGTATTCGAGGCCTCTCACACCATACATGAAGAAATAGAAGAACACTATTAGGTTTATAGTTATGATCGCGTAGTTTACGTATGGTCTGGTGGTTGATCTATTCTCGTCGTGTATAGGTAACAAAATTACTACGCCTCACACAACACAATTATTTATCTGATTTTTATATAAAATTCTTTTAGAGGTTTTAGGTTGGTTTGCAGGTGCAGGAGATTCTCCTTCACTCCTAAGCTCTATTCTCCCATAAATTTCAGGAATTCTTTGAAGGCTGTCTTGAATCCAAGGGCGAATCTTCTCTTGCCCGTTTCCATGTCCCTTTTGATATCTTCGAGGCTCATGAATAGACCCTCAGATATCTCCTCTCTATCAAATCTTATCGGACCGTTATAGCGGCACAGGTATAATGCGGAGATCTCCCGTTCCACATCCGAGAAACATTTAAATTTGCAGATTCTCGTTATTGGGGCCTCTATTCCAAGTTCCTCCTTGAGCTCTCTCCTTGCAGCTTCGTCATACTCTTCGCCGTAATCGACGTGGCCAGTAGCTGAGCCTGTATAATATCCCTTATACAAATCTTTATTTTCGGATCTCTTCTGGATGAATAGTTTATTCTCATCGTTTAGAACGAAGACGTATACGGATCTATGTATCAGCCTGTTTCTGTGACACTCCTCCCTTAAGGCTTTACCGATAACGTTGTCTTCTTCGTCAACCACATAGAAGTACTCAGCCATTCCAATACACCGCAGCTTATACTTAAGCGTTCTACGGAAGCATCTTCCTATTGAATACATCGACTCATCCTTTTAAAGGTTCCTTTTAACATTCACCATTAAATATTTGAAGGGGATAGTCTGCCCGTATCCACCGTGACACTAAAATACGGCACCAACATTATGGTTTAACAGTTATGGAGTTGGATGATTAAATTGAGATGCTGCTTCATTCCATGTTATGAGAGAATCTCGGATATATTGAGGGATAAGGGTTTAGCTGCGCTTGGAGATGCCTATGTAAACTTTATTTTTTCTCTATCCCTTTCCAAGAGGTTAGGTAGGCCCGTCGGCAGAAAAGTTGACAGCCGCATACTCTCCGATGCCTTGAAGAACGCGGGTCTTAGACGTCTACTACCTTCGAGGATTGACAGGCATGATCAGGCGGACGCTGCAGAAGCATTAATCGTCTATGCTTGGATAGAAGGTAAGATCACAATGGACGAATGCGTTGATCTTTTAGGTTCTAATGTGGATCCAAGGGAGGGCTTTAAGAGGCTGCTTAAGGAGATTCTAGAGAGGATAGACCTTGATGGAGAATGTTAATTTGAGCTTTCTTCGCTCCATCTCTTTAGAGCCTTATTGAACTCTAACATGAACTCTTCATCGATATCTATTATCTTTTTTATTGCTTCTTTAATTGCGTCTTCAGGTTTCCTTCCGCCTTTAGTTCTTATGTACATTATCGGGTTTGAGGTTAATGGGTGGGGTATATTATATGCAGCCATATCTATATCTTCATCTTCTAGAATCGTCTTTTCTAGGAGGTTGCATAGGGTGTGACCTTCACCTTCAATCTCAAATTTTAATTCGTTCTCGGCTCTCTTAAGTATCTTAATCTTCAATCGTCATCTCCCCTTTATAATGGTCCTCTCCCATATTCAGATGACATCTTACGTTTCTCAGTATTTCCACATCTTTCGCAGACTAATTTATTTTTCTTTCTGGAAAGTATTCCTCCGCAGCTTGAGCAGAACGCATATATAACTCCTAGATTCTGCCCTTTTGTTGAGAGGTGATAGGCACCATTCTTCTCGCTGATAACTTTAGCCTTCAATATATCTCCGAGTCTAAAGGCATCAAACATCGAGTTAACATAGCTGAAGCTCACATCGGATATATGTATGATGCCGCTGAAGAATCCTGAAACAGGCTTCCCACCTATCTTAAATATTCTGATGATGGAGGATGTCTCCTGAACATTGACTACATCACCTGTAATTATGTTTCCAACTTTCGGAACTATTACGTTGCGGGTTAACGGATAGACGGAGACCTTCTTGTTCATTAGATCTAGGAGTACCTGTCCAACCAGCTTCGCGAATACCTTATCGTCTTTTACATATGTTCCGGAGCTCGCTATGAACTCCTCTATGACTCCGAGCTTATCTCCTGGAGCAACGAATTGACCGCTTCTCTTAATCTCATTCATCACTGAACACTTTCGTTTTAGTCGAGGTTAACCATTAATATTAGTTTTCCGGAATTTAATCTTTAAGGATCCTGTATAGGTCAACATCTACTGGATACATCTTCTTCCTATGGAAACTGAATATTCTTGGGATTAGTATCCTCATCTCATATATCCTGTCTACTCTACCTCCCAGAGAGGCTATTCTATTTTTTAGGAAGGTTCTTGTTGAGACGCTTCTTTTATGTAGGGAGTAGATTATATC
>WAQA01000219.1 GCA_015520475.1 Candidatus Bathyarchaeota archaeon
CAGATGAACCTTCGCCAACCATTTCCTGTAACGGTTTTATCTGAAACAAAATTTTCATATAATCCTTCAAAGTTAACATTTAATTTATCCGTTCTGGTAGACGGTTCTCTTGGAGGTAGAGGATTCTCAGATGGGCTTTTCTCAATCAAATCGATGAATCTTCTCTTATACTCTTCAATACAGTGTTCCCATCTATATCTTCGCTCAACAGTCCTCCTAGCCTCTAAAGAGAGGGTCTCAAGTAAGTCTTCATCCTCAATCATACGGATACATGCCGATACCAGATCCTTCTGATTAATCCATACATCCCCATTCATCCAGCATGTCCTAGCGAGGAACCCTACATCTTCATTCACGCTCTCTCTATACCCATTCCACCATACAGTTATCACAGGTAAGCCGCAGGCCATAGCCTCTATAACTGTTAATCCAAATCCTTCCAGAACCCCGGCTACCGGATTAAAGAATACATCGCAGGAGTTTAGCATGACGGGAACCTTAGACTTTTCAAGGTAACCTAGATAGAGAAGGTCATCCTTAACCCATAATGGTTTAATCCTCCGTATTCCACCGGCTATTACAAGGATTAAATCTTCTCTTCCAGTTGCCTCTTTAACCATTCTCAGAGTGTTATATGCCAATGGAAGATCCAGCTTTGCTAGTCTTCCCAGATAGCCAAAGATAAAGGAGTCCCTCGGTATACCGAGCTGTTCACGGCAATCAGTTTTATCCATTGGCCTGAAGAATTCTGTGTCCACACCGTATGGGATGACGTCAACCTTCACATTCCAGAATCTTGTTAGGGCATCGGCTAAGCTTCTGCTTCCCAACGCTATCATGTCATTTCCTTCGACATAGAATGCTGATACAGGTTCAATCCATCCAATCATGGAGACTGCTGAATGAAGGGAGTGGCAGTGCGGTATAAACTTTCTAGTGAAGGCTCTATACGTGAATATTGGAGGTCGATCCCATATATGGATCAAATCGTAACGTTCTAGGAATTCATCATCTAAACGCCAGAGACCATCTGGTCTCCGGATATACCTCTTAACGAAGCCATCTTCAGTCTCCACAGCCTCCCCAACCCTATCTTCATCGCATGTCTCGAATATCATCTCACAATCAAAGAATTTTGAGAGTCTCTTCGTCAACTCATACGTGACTACGGATCCTCCATGTGGAATTCTTCCATGACCATCCCAGAGAGTCCATCCCATAACAGCGATTGAATAGGTCAATCTCTCTTATACACTCCACAGTAAAAGGGATATATGACTAAAGGATGAAAAACATCAATTGGGAGGGGAAGAACTATAATAGATTCACTGTTTACCTTTCTCTTTTTCAAGTATCTTCTTTAATTCCTCGATCAGAACCTCTATCTCCTCAACTCCTCCTATCGGAACGGTCGTGCCATAATCATCTGAGATACACCATTCCCCGGTTGCAGCTTTCCAGAGAGACCACATAACATTCACCTCCATCCAGTACAAATAATCATCGCAGATTTTTATGTTTTATCCATTCCCTGATGATTAGCACCATCATCATTCAGCATGGAAAACATTAGAACAGCGAGGTGAAGACTCGCCCAAAAGGATAAGTGCGATCAGATGGATATTATCAGCCATAAGGAACATGTATGGTGAGAAGGATGAATATTCTACTTATTGCATTGGATACTTTAAGGGCGGATCATCTAAGCTGCTATGGATATGAAAAGAAGACCTCGCCAAACATAGATGAAGAACTCGCTGGAGAAGGCGTACTCTTCTATAATTTTATAGCTCCTGGGATACCGACTCATCCTGGATACACTACTATATTCACTGGCATGCACCCCCTCAAACATAAGATTGTATGCCACGCTGGAAGAATAGTTCTAGATAGAAGCATCCCAACCCTACCGGAGATTCTATATAGGAATGGATATGTAACAGCGGCTGTTGACAACCTGATAGATACTGGAGGCCTCTGGTTCAGCAGAGGATATGAGTATTACCTTTATCCTGGAGGAAGCACTGTGATATCTAGAGGCGCGAAGATAAGCGGTGAGAAAGTTACTGAGAAGGCTGTGAAGTTCCTCAGATGGTGGGGTGAAGGAGAGATCGATTCGAAACCCTTCTTCCTCTTCATTCATTATTGGGATCCACATGCACCATACCTTCCACCAGCAGGGTATAGAGAAAGATTCTATAGTGGAGGAAGAACTGATCTTAAGCCTTTACTGGAGAAGAGCAGATGGGGACGCTTACTCCTTAAAGGATGGGTTGGAAGACTCATCGACGAAGGATACAGAAGCAAAGAATACTTTGACTCATTATATGATGAGGAAATATTATATACGGATCATCAAGTGTCTAGGGTTCTGGAAGTATTAGAGGAGATAGGAGAGATAGATAACACTCTAGTGATAGTTACCGCTGATCACGGTGAAGGTCTTGGAGAGAACGGCATATTCTACGATCATCATGGACTCTACGATTGGGATATTAGAGTTCCATTTATAATGAGACTTCCTAAAACTCTTCCGAGAGGGAAGAGGATAGACTGTCTAGCTACACATGAAGATATACTTCCAACAGTCCTGGATATTCTGGGTATCAACGCCCCTCCAAACATAGATGGGATATCTCTACTGCCCATCATAGATGGATCTGAAGGGAGGAGAAGATTTGTCGTTAGCGTTGAGAACACTAGAATGGCGAAGAGATCCATTAGAACACTTAGATGGAAGCTTATAGAGACGTTGAAACCTGACATCTACGGAAACCATCCTGGACATCTAGAGCTTTATGACCTAGAAAGCCCAGAAGGTGAAGAAGAGAATTTAGCATCATCAGATACGGATTTAAAAGATGAACTACTGTCAATCATGGAGGTCTGGTATAGAAGGAAGATTGGAGGGGGAGATGATCCGTTAGCATCGCAGCCTATAAGTCTACCTATACCATAAATAAGAATAACATCTTATAGGCTGAATAACTTTTTAAGCACCATACTAAACATTAGTTTAATCTACAATGGCGGAGATGATGCTCAGATGAATGTCGTTCTAATAGTCTCTGACACTTTCAGATATGATCATCTTAGATGTTACGGGAATAGGTGGATCCGTACATTTAATATAGACTCGCTGGCGGAGAGATCCATAATCTTTGAGAGGGCATATGCAGCATCATATCCTACAGTTCCACATCGCCATGACATATGCGTTGGAAGATTCACATTTACATATTCAGGTTGGGAGCCTCTTCCAAGAAACGAGATAACATTAGCACAGATTCTCAGGCAGGCTGGATGCGTAACTCAGCTCATCGCGGATACACCGCATATGCTGAAGGACGGCTACAATTATGATAGGGGATTCGACGGGTGGATATGGATTAGGGGGCAGGAAGGGGACAGATACATGACCTCTCCTAGAGAGGTTAAGTTTCCATGTGACTTAAGGAAGCTACGTCGAAGAGGGAGAACAACAACCCAGTATCTACGTAACGTCTCCCTACGCAGGTTCGAGAGGGACTACTTTGTAGCTCAGACGATGAGAACAGCGATAGAATGGCTTGAACTGAACTATGACCAACATGAAAAATTCTTCCTGCACATCGACACCTTTGATCCTCATGAGCCATGGGATCCACCGAGATGGTATGTGAACATGTATGATCCAAACTATGAAGGAGAAGATATAATCTATCCGATTTACGAACCATGCGACTGCCTCTCAGAGGATGAACTTAGACATTGCAGGGCGTTATATGCTGGAGAGGCTACAATGGTGGATAGGTGGATCGGCATACTCCTAGAGAAGATGGAGGATTTAGGATTATTCGAGAACACAGCTATAATCTTCACAAGTGATCACGGATTCTACCATGGCGAGCACGGCCTCATGGGGAAGGCTATAATAACGCCTGCAGCGCAGGGTTTAACAGCGCTCTACGAAGAGATAACCCATGTGCCGCTCATAATTTATCTGCCGGACGTTAAGGGTGGGAAGCGATATGATATTCTCGTTCAACCTCCAGACTTAACCGCGACAATAATAGATCTTTTAGGTGCTAATAGGCCTAAGGGACTCCAAGGCAAATCTCTACTGCCCATCATTAGAGGAGAGGATGTGGAATGGAGAGACTTCGCCGTCACATCTCCAAGCCTCATGCAAGGCCCAGTCTCTGGGCAACGGATAACCGTAACGACCGATGAATGGACATTCATATATGCTGGCCAAGTTGAGGATGCTATAAGGGATAATCCTGGCATGCAGGGAAACCTTGAGAGGCTCAAAGGGATTGCAGGAGAGATAAAGAATGAACTCTATAATATATCAAAGGATCCTAAGCAGGAGCATGACGTATACGAGGAGGAGAAGGATGTGGCTAAAGAGCTACATTCCAAGCTTCTCAAGTTCCTCATAGAGGCTGGAACCAAGAGAGAGTATCTTAAGTACTGGAGTAGGCTTGAGTAGCATCTCCATTCACAGACCACATCAAGCAGTCAACAGCTTATTCCTTTTTGTGGATTAGCCTTCTTATAGCGTTCTCTCCATCCTCAATCTTCGGAGGGCATCCCCTAACGTATACTCCTGCCCCCCTAAGTTTCTCAGCGCAGACGCCGAAGATTAGGAGTTTATTAGAGGCTGGAGCCTCCTCAACATCGCCCATAACAATGTCTATTCCAGATACATCTACATCATCATCCACAATCACATTGTATATTGACTGTTTAGCTTGGCTGAAGCATCCGCTACACGCATTTCTTTCATGGATTGTTACGTCTATCTTGTGGTTCCTGAATGATGTGGAGAGGTTTCCCTTGAAGTTATAGCGTAACGTAATTAAAGGTTTAACCTCTTCACCCAGCACCTCAATATTATATAATTCACCAAGTTTAGATTCGTAGGCAAGTTTAATGTGGGTTATCATTTCCGGATCATTGCCTAGAAGTCGGGCTACTGTAGCATCCGCTGCAACGGGATCCCTACTTGCAACAATAAAGTTTAATTGGAGAGTCTTATCACGTTCTCTATCATATACTAATGTGCCGTCTTCAATTATAAGATCAGCCTTCAAAACCTTGTTTATATCAACTATCGAGTATTCAAGTCCCATCCTGTGGGTTCTCCTCTTCTGAATATCCGGCGTGCATCCTTTCATGTTCTTCAAGGCAAGCGAGAGCAACGTTTGAGTATGAGTCTTCACAACCGGCATGTTTACCAGCCTATCAGCATCAACAACCATCTTAAAGGCTAGGATATACTCCTGCACATATGGATTTGGAACAGGTAGCTTTACATATTCGTCCCCTTTAAGGTCGACGAGTTTGATACCTAAGCTCCTAGCCACCTCCTCGTATCCATTCATCCTGAAGGATTCAGATGTGTCCCTTCCAACGATGCTGCTCTCAGCTATCACCGGTTCAGCGCCACCCTCAATTATCAGTTCAGCTAGCGCCTTGACAAGCATGGGGTTCGTCACCAATCCACCTCTGCAAGGAAACCTATAGAGGCAGACGTTAGGCTTCAAGATTACGGTTTCACCCTTCCTCCAGACAACTCCATCAATGTCATCGACGCATCTCTTCAATGTAGACTTCAAATCGGATGGATCTCTAAATCTTCTGAATGAAACCTTAGAAGTAGGCATGTTGGTTCAGAATAAAATAGTAGTTTGAACAGTTAATTATTGATTTCCCTTGACATTTAACGTTTAAATATATGATTCGCCATAGTCATCCTCCAAATCATCGTGGCTGTCCATTAAATGCTCAATTATATGGTAGGTGACTTGTTTGGTTGAGAAGGCTATTATAATAGGGTTGGATGGAGTTATACCTGGATGGATTGAGAGGTTTATTAAGGAGGGAAGAGCTCCTCACACTGAAGAGTTGATTAAGAGAGGAGTCTCAGCCGAGGCTATACCCTGTATACCAGCAGCTACAGCTACAAACTGGACCACAATAGCTACTGGAGCATGGCCTGGAACACATGGGATAGCCGGTGGGAACGTAACTCATCTACCCGGCGAACCGCTTGACAGGACACATACAGGCTTCAGAGAATATGAGGATGCTGTACCTTCAGAGGCTGAGTATTTATGGGATGCCGTTGAGAGGGCGGGGAAGAAATGTATAATAATAAAGTATCCAGTTGGATGGCCTCCAACAATCAGGAATGGAATAGTAGTTCATGGGAGGGGAGGGGGTCCTGGAAGAGGCTTCTTTGAGGTTCTCCCAAACACATGCTTCTCCACAATCGCTTATAGGGGCGCGATTAAGGTTGAATTGTCACAGGCATCCGGATGGAGTAATCTTCCACAGTCACACTCTAAACCTCTCGAAACAGAGATATCGTTAACTCCTACCCGTCATGGAGGTGGGCAGGGAACCAGATATAGGATACTCATAATCGATTCTAGAGGTAAAGGATATGATAGAGTCTTAATATGTAGATCGAAGGATGCAGGTGAAGCCGTTACAGAACTCTCGGTTGGAGAATGGAGCAGATGGATATACGATGGAAACTTCAAAGTTAACAGGTTCTATACGGGTGCATACCCAACCGAAGAGGGAAAGCAGCTCACAGTCACTTACAGATTTAAGCTTATTGAACTCTCACCGGATGGGAGGAGATTCACCCTCTACTGCTCTGAGGTTGAGCCGACTGAAGGATTCACATATCCACCTTCAATAGCCAAGGAGATAATTAAGAATGTAGGACCAATCATTGAGAGACAGGGATACGACGCGTACAGGATGAGATGGATAGATGATGAGACGTTCATGGATCTCCAGAAGTATGAAGCTGAATGGATGGCCAATGCAGCAACATATCTTATGCGGAAGTATGACTGGAACCTTCTAATGATGCAGGTTCATCACTTCGATTATGCTGAACATCTATTCCTCAAATATGTTGATCCCGTGGATCAAGGATACGATGCTGAGAGATATCCTCCTGAGAGGTACTGGAGCATGTTGAAGCGGGACTATGAATTCTTAGATGAGATGATCGGCGCTATAATCGATGAGGCGGGCGAGGACACCCTTATAGTAGTGGTTGGAGATCACGGTCAATGTCCAGTTAAGAACATGGTTAATGTCGAACAGATTCTAGCAGATGCAGGCTTAATAAATTTTGAGATAGATGTTAGGGGGCAGAAGGTTATAGACTGGTCCAGCACGAAGGCCTATCCGACGATGCCATGTAACATATTCGTTAACCTTGAAGGAAGAGACCCTGATGGGATAGTTAGGGAAGGAGAGGAATACGAGAGAGTCAGAGATCAAATAATAGATGCTCTCTACAACGCCAAGGACCCGAGAACAGGGGAGAGACTTATAGCATTAGCTATGAGGAGGGAGGATGCTAAGAGCTTTGGATTATATGGGGATAGAGTTGGAGACGTTATTTACATGACGGCTACAGGATACGGTGGGGGACACGGCACGATGATGCCTACAGCAAAGATCGGAACAGGATCATACACGACAGTACTGATCATGGCAGGTCCAGGAGTGAAGGAAGGAATCCGGATAAGCAGGCCGGTATGGCTTACAAGCGTAGCTCCTACAGTAGCCTATCTCCTAGGGGTACCTATGCCAGCGCAGGCTGAAGGAGCAATCCTCTATGAAGCGTTAGAAACTGCAACGATAAGGGAGAAGTAGCGTATGTTAATGGTTTCATGGTCTGAAGCGATCAAGAGGAAATATCCGGAGCCAGTAGTATTCGTTATCAGCTGCGATGGGGAAGGAAAACCCAACATTATGCCAGCTGGATGGAGCATGATAACGTCAGCTGAGCCGCCAATGCTGGCTGTAAGCATATCACACAAAAACTACACCCATGACCTAATAGAGGAGAATGGAGAGTTCGTGATAGCATTCCCAAACAGAGAGATGATTGATGTTGTAAAGTATACTGGTTCATGTTCTGGAAGGAGAGTAGATAAATTCTCCCATTGTAGATTGGTAACCCTTAAATCCAGGTTTGTTAGACCGCCGCTGATTAAGGATGCTGTTGCATGTTTCGAGTGTAAAGTGAAGGGGAAACTTGTAACCGGAGATCACACAATATTCGCCGGTGAAGTACTAGCCTCATACATATCTGAAAAGTATAAGAGCAGACTCTATAATTTCGGGGATGGTGATTTTAGGATTATTCAGAAGTAAAAGATGACTGATGACGCGGGGGATTATTTAGGCATGCTTATCCCCCGTATTCTTCACGGCAAGCGACGAGATAAAGGCTACCGCCGCAATTAAAGCGAAAAAGTAAAAGATATGATTCATAGAGTAGCTTCTAGCTAGGAAACCTGCTATTGCAGGACTAACCCCGCCGATACCAAATTTTATAACGAAGTTGAAGCCATATGCAACCCCCACCGTTCCTCTAGGAGAGACATCGCCTAGGAGAGCGTTAAGCGGAGACTGCGTTATATAGAAGGTGAAACCCAGCATCGAGACGATGAAGAGAACAAGAAGAATCGAGCTAGGAATTACTGTTAAGAGGAAGAGGAATATGGCGAATGATAAGAAGCCAGCCTGGAGAAATATTCTTCTCCCATACTTATCTGAGAGTTCCCCTCCTATCACCTGAGCTAGAGCGCCTACAGTGTAGCTTATAGTGGATAAGCCTCCAGCAATTATCAACTGTATACGTTTAGCCTCATTTATGTATGTTAGGATAAAGGATGAAACTCCATTCCAGAGGGCCCCGCTACATATCACAATGATAAATACAACCACTAGGAACTTTACGCTCTCATCTGGAAGCATCCCTCTCCGACTTATCCCAGAACGAGATCTAAGATCTACATCTTTACATGCAGGTTCATCCTCTTCTATCATAATGAAATCTATGATGGCCATTAACATTCCTAGGATACCCCATAGCATAAACGTGATTCTCCATCCTAAAAGGACACCTAGAATCGGAGATGTAAAGTATGCTGAGGCCATACCTATCTCGCCTCCCAGACCCTGAAGACCCATATACCGCCCCCTCTTCATCTCCGTTGAGATTAGACTTATTAGGGTGTATCCTGGAGGATGATAGAGACTTGCTCCAACACCTAAAAGAATGAAGCCTAGAGCCGCCGTTAGAAGATTCCATGAGAGGCCTACGAGAATCGAGGAGAAACCGCAGAGGCCCATAGACGCAGTGATCAAGAATCTTCTAGGATACTTATCTGCTAAGACACCTGCCGGCAGCGATCCCCAACCATAGAAGAGGAAGACAAGCGATGCTAGGAGACCAACAGTCTCAATATTCCCTAAATCCACTTTTACGAGGGGTAAGAGAGCAGGTAATATAACTAGGTAGGAATGCATGATCCCATGAGAAGATATCACGGCGAAGACGCTTGAATATTTATTCGACAATTATTCAGGCAGCCCTCCCATGAGACTTAAACATCCAGTTTATAGATTGCCATCTCCTCCATAAGAGACTGAAGCCTTCTAAGAGTTTCCAGTGATAAATAAGCATTGCTCATCATAATTAAGTGTTCCTGACCGGGTGGAGTTCACATTCTATCCTATAACATTTAACTCCTCTCCGATGGGATTAATGTTAATAGTTAAGGATGGGATTTTATGATGAAGGAAGCATTTTTGGTTTTAGATGGAGTTGCTGAAGGATTAAATGTGAGGTGGAAAGGATGGCTGAAGGAAATTTTCTGATTGGAACGGATATAGGAACCTTCGGTACAAAGTCTATACTGGTTGATGCTGACGGAAGAATCTTAGCGGATGCATTTGAGGAGACAGATATAATATCATTGAAGCCTTTATGGGCTGAACAGTGGCCTCAGGTATGGCTAAATGCGGCATGTAAAACCATTCGTACGGTGATATCTAAAGCTGGAATCAACCCGTCAGATGTTGGAGGAATAACTATAAGCGGCCTATACAGCGGCTCCGGTATACCATGTGATAAGAAGATGGAGCCGTTAAGGCCATGTATTATCTGGATGGATAGGAGGGCGGTTAGAGAGGTTGAATGGGTAAAGAAGCATATAGGAGAGGAAGAAATCTTCAGAGTTACAGGAAACACCGTTGATACATACTTCGGATTTACAAAGATGCTCTGGTTAAAGTTTAACGAGCCAAAAATATGGAATAGAATATATCAGCTAGTAACGACTTATGGATACTGCATCTACAAGTTGACAGGAGAGATCTGTATAGATTATTCTTCAGCCGGAAATTACGGCGGAATCTTCGATATTCATAAGAGAGGATGGTCAGAGGAGATGATGGAGGAGATGGGTATACCGAGAAGCTTCTTTCCAGAGGATATTGTAGAATCGAAGACCGTTATTGGAGAAGTAACGGAGCAAGGCAGTAAACTTTGCGGTTTAAAGAGGGGGACGCCTGTCTGTGCAGGAGGCGTAGACGCTCCAGTCTCAGCCTTAAGCCTCGGATGTTTAAGGGAGGGGGATCATGCAGCTATGATAGGAACATCAACATGCTGGAGCGTCATCCAAGACAAGTTGAGATTAACTCGAAACCTCATCAACTACCCTTACGTCGCGTATGATAAAGAGAAGATCTATACATTCGGTGGATCAGCCACTTCAGGCGGACTGATCAGATGGTTCAGAGATCAATTTGGACAGGTTGAGACTTACCTAGGTGGACAGGTGGGGGTTAGCCCATATAAAATCCTCGATTTAGAGGCTGAGAAGGTTCCGCCTGGATCAGAAGGCCTAGTCGTTCTCCCCTACTTTATGGGCGAGAGAACCCCAATATGGGATCCATACGCTAGAGGATTGATTATTGGGTTGACTTTGTCCCATACGAGGGCGCACATGTTCAGGGCGCTGATGGAAGGGGCAGCTTACGCTCTCCGCCACAATATTGAAACAGCAAGGGAAACAGGGATTCCGCTTAGACCTAGAATGGGAATAGTTGATGGGGGAGCTAGATCACCATTATGGAGAAGGATATTCGCGGATGTAACGGGGTTCCCATTAATTTACGTTGCTGAGAATCCAGGTACGCCTTTAGGGGATGCGTTGCTAGCAGGTGTTGGAACGAAGGTTTTAGGCGGATATGAGGACATCGAGAACTGGATTGGAACCGTGGAGGAACAGAATCCAGATCCGGAAGTAACCAGAATCTACGATAAATATTACAGAGTTTACCTGAGACTGTATGAGCAGAATAAAGAGATATTTAAACTTCTACATTGATGTGGAGGGATTTGTAATGGAGAGTCTCTTCTCCACCAACTGGCAAGACATCCAGCTAATATTGTCCTAAGGATCCATCTCTCCTTGCAGAGTCATATCCCTTCTTAAAGATGTAGAAGGCTAATGGAGCAGATAGTAAAATGAAGATTATAAGGTTAATAACGTCACCTAAGACCTCAGGGGATGTTATATCCTTCCCCGCCTGTAAACAGAGCCTTATACCATCAAGCGAATACGTTAATGGGAAGATTTTTCCAATCCATTCTAGGTACCATGGAAGAATCTTCAACGGATAGAAAACCCCTGAGAGGAGCTGGGTTATCCATGAGAAGGCCCAAGCTAAGGGATCCCCCTGCTTAGTCTTCATTATTACACCTGCGCTCATCACACCTATCATCATATGGCTAGCTATCAACAGGATTGAGAGGAGAACTGTTGAGAGTATAGATTTTGGGTTGGTGTAGAATGTTGCACCGAGAAGAACGCCTAAGAATAGAGATAAGAAGAGGAGGGCTGAGGAGACTATAAAGAAGAAGCAGGTTTCACTGAAGAGGAAAACCTTGAAGTTTATCGCGGATGAGAGGATCGTCTCCATCGTGCCGTTCCATTGCTCATCCCTTATACTCTCATTTATACCTTGAACGGCGAAGAAGACGTATTGTTGGAAGGCTATACCTATCAAAGCGAAGGTGAAGTATCCACCCCTCACATATCCAGCCTCATAAACTTGTCGGGGAGAAGTTATCATCGAGAAGAGATAATATGTTGCTACGAGAAGAATTATACCTGAGATGTCAAGAGCCAACCAAAACTTGTATGTCCACCAAATCTTAAAGTCTCTGACTATGAAGGCTGCAACTATCCGATGTATCGGAGTTTTTTCACGCGGCACCCTCTCAGACATTATCTCGACGAGACGTTCGATATCCATAATCTTATTCCCCTAATAAGAGGCAACTGTCCCTTCATCCCGAATCCTATCGTATCCCCATCTGAATACTTTAAGGCCAAGTGGAATGAATATGAGAGAATATGCTATAAGAACTGAGAGGCTTAGGAGAATTGATGGATGGGAGATAATCATTCCTTTTAGAAGTACTTTGCGAGCTGCATCTAAAGCGTAAGTATACGGCATAAGCCATGCTATGAACCAAAGCGGCGGATAAGCCTCAAGATATTTCAGGGGGAAGAGGACTCCCCCTAAAAACTCAGTTATGCTTGCGAATAGGAACGTTAATGGATCACCCTTCTTGTATACTAGGATTACACCGGCCGCCGTCACTCCAATCCCAACGTAACTTATAACCATAAGGATTAGAACAACGATAAAGGACATTATTGTTCCAAGATTAACTATTAATTGAGCGTTTAGGATGAACACTCCAATGAGTATAGTGCCTAACATAAAGTAGCAGCTCACAATGAAGCCTCTAAGCGACAGACCAATTATGTAGGAGCCCATATTAATCGGCGACGAGACTATAGGTTCTAAAGTTCCTTCTCTAATCTCATGCTGCATGGAATGGCTTATCCTACTCATACACATCCATAAATAATTAGCTGTAGCTATCCCTATAAGAGCAAATGAAAGCCAGTCTACACCCTCATATCCAGCTAGAGCCATCCTTCCAGCGTCAACTTGAAGACCCATAAAGGAGTACATAATTATAGAGGCTACAGTACTCATAGTCTCCGTTATAACCCAGGTTTTATATGAAAGGAATATCTTCAAGTTAGCCCAGAATACGGCCCATACATGGATGATTGATGAGGGAGATCTGGGAACATCCTCCCTGAAGATATCAATTAAATCTTCAGTTTTCATCTGAGATGCCTCCAAGAAGACTCCATTTATAGGGGGATATAGAGCCCTTAAGCATCAGATTTTCACAAGGTTGATTTTGCCGCCTCCCTTAACCCTTCCAGAGTGGATCTTGTTCTCTTTGAGGAGGAAATCCCAGTCAACAGACCTAATGCAGGAATGAACAGTAGCCTCGGATTGACTCATCATAATCCACCTGCAGAACCATCCCATTATGGAGGAGACAGTTAACGTGGACTACTCCCTCATCAGCCTCATAAATATATCCTCGAATGTCGGTTCAGCCTTACGTATAGATAGTATCTTCACCCCAACGGAATGGAGTTTATGGGCTATATGTGGAATAGCCTCATATTCATCTTCAACCTGAACCCGTATAGAGAGGCTATCCGGGTTATTCCTAGCCTCTATCACCCTCTCCACCATGGATAATCCCGTTATCTTTTGAGTTATAAGGTTCTGATCAACTGGGCTTCTCACTTCAACCTCAACTGCACGTATATCCCTCAGCATCTCCCTCAGCGTTGACGGGGATGAATCAACTATTACCTTTCCATTCTTCATCACCGCAACCCTTTCACAGAGCTGCTCAACCTCAAACATGTTGTGACTTGTGAATATCACCGTTTTACCGAGGTCCCTGCTTAGGGCTCTCAGAAGATTCCTAGTTTCGATGGCGCTCATGGTGTCAAGCCCTATAGTCGGTTCATCCATAAAGAGGATTGGGGGATTATGGAGGAGGGCTCTAGCAAGCATAACCCGAACCTTCATTCCAGTGGAGTACTCCTTAACGAGCTTCTTTCGATCCTTTGACAACCCAAAGAATTCTAGGAGAGCATCTATACGTTTCTCAGCGATGCTCTTAGGAACATTCTGTAGGTAAGCGTAGAATTTAAGGTTATCTTCAGCGCTTAACCTCCAGTATAGGGATCTCCCTCCGGTCTCGCCGTGGAACCAGCCGAAGCTGCTTCTAACCTTCTCAGGCTCCTTTAGAATATCATATCCATTGACCTTCGCTGTACCTTCTGTTGGGAGAATTATTGTGCATAATATCTTTATCAGGGTTGTCTTTCCAGCCCCGTTAGGCCCTAGAAGACCGAAGAATTCACCACGCTTCACCCGTATATTTACTTGATCAACCGCCTTAACTATTCTCTCTTTACCATTCACTCTCGTCCTGAATATCTTAGTTAAATTATACGTTTCAACCGAATATTCCATATTCAACGCACTTTCAGTATAGGGACTTCTTCCGCAATACTTTTCCAGCCCTTAAATTGAATAGAAGATTAGGGGATATTTAAATCTGAACGTAGATTCACAACTTGAATCCATGAAGCAACAGGAACATCACCAGATTAGAAAAAGAGAAATATGTTGATTTAACGTCTATAGAATATTTAGGGTAGACCAGAGGAAAGGAGGTTTACAGAGATTAGGGTTGCTATGGCCCAGATAAACCCCACAGTAGGTGATCTTGAAGGGAACATAAAGAAGATAGCAGAGTATATTGAGGAGGCAAAGAAGAGTAAGGCTGACCTCGTAGTCTTCCCGGAGATGGCTGTAACCGGATATCCACCCCAAGATCTACTCTACGAAAGAGCGTTTGTAAGGAAGAATAAGGAGATGCTGAACCATCTGATAAGTAGGAATAGGGATATAGCCTGCATAGTCGGCTTCGTGGATTATGATGAGAAAAACCTCTATAACGCGGCGGCAATATTCAACGGAGACAGACTTTTAGGAGTTGTATATAAGACTTTACTGCCAACCTACGATGTCTTCGATGAAACGAGATACTTCAAACCCTCCAAGGAAGAGGACATTAAACCGCTGAGGATAGACATAGATGGGGGAGTGAATGTTGGGGTGGAGATATGTGAGGATCTCTGGGATCACAACTACGAGATTAAAGTTACAGATATACTTGCAAAGAGAGGAGCCGATATTATAATAAATATTTCAGCATCACCATTCTATGCTGGAAAGAGATTCGAGAGAGAGATGCTGCTCAAAGAGAAAGCAACAAAAAACAAGGTTCCAATATTCTATGTCAACATGGTCGGCGGGCAAGATGAGCTTGTCTTCGACGGACAGAGCCTAGCGGTCGACATATCAGGAGGACTTATAGCCTTCGGCAAACAATTCGAGGAGGACCTGATAATAACCGATATAGATTTGGAGAAGGGAACAGCGCCGAAGATTAGTCCTCCGCCATATAATAGGGTTGAGGAGATGTTTAACGCCCTTGTATTAGGCGTTAGAGACTACTTCAGAAAGACAGGTTTCAAGAAGGCTGTGGTTGGGATGAGCGGGGGAATAGATTCCTCACTGACTACATGTATAGCTGTTGAGGCGCTCGGCAGAGAGAATGTTATAGGAGTTTCAATGCCTTCAAAGTTCAGCAGCGAACACAGCAAAACCGACGCGCAGAGACTGGCTGAGAACCTTGGAATATGCTTCGTCCAATTCTCAATACAGGAGATTGTAGACATGTATAGGAAAGTTCTGGAGGAGCCTCTTGAGAAGATAAGGAAGTACTTTGGAATCAGCAAGGAGGAGGATGATCCCGTTGCAGACGAGAATATACAGCCCAGAGTCAGAGGAAACTGCTTAATGGATATATCGAACAGACTTAAAAAATTGAAGATACTTGTCCTGAACACTGGTAACAAAACGGAGCTTGCACTGGGATACTGCACGTTATATGGAGATATGACTGGCGGGATAGGAGCATTGGGAGATGTAAGCAAACTCGAAGTCTATAAACTCGCGGAATACGTGAATAAGAAGGCTGGGAGAGAGATAATACCTAAAAACGTCTTCAAAAAGAAGCCATCCCCAGAACTTAAAGAGGGGCAATACGACCCATTCGACTTCAGCATAGTAAGCCCATTAGTGGATGAGATAATAGAGAATCGGAGGAGCAAACAAGAACTCATTGAGATGGGATATCCAAAAGAGGTGGTTGAAGATATATATAGGAGGATTAGGAGGGCCGAGTATAAACGATGGCAAGCGCCACCATGCATAAAGATTACACCTAAAGCCTTCGGCATAGGATGGAAGATGCCTATAGTAAATAAATATGGCGGCTGATGAATGATCCTCGAAGAATAAAGATAATTATTCTTTCATGCGCCATAGGAGATATTAGCTAAGGATTCTATTGCCCAAGAGAGACCTTCCCGCTACAGAGATAAAATCTGAGAATGGAACTTGGGGCTCTCCATCTTATGAGAGAGATGGATCAGATTGAGACAACTGTTACCCTAACCTCTTCAACGCCTCTTCTGGTCTTGAGATCCTCAGCCAATCTTCTGATGTCCCCAGCTTCCCCCTTAACAGCTATCACCTCTAAACATTTATCTTTGCTGAGGTGGATATGCATAGTAGCCTGTATAAGACTGGTGTACTTATGCTGTATGTCTATCAGATCTTCATTTAATCCTCTCATCTCATGATCATAAATCATCACTAAAACACCCGTCTTAAACCCCTCTGCTTTACGAAGCCACTCAAACTCTGAAATAAACATCTTAACAGAATCTTGGAGAGCCTTTGATCTCGACTCGTAACCTACATCCCTAATAACATCATCAAATCTCTCAATTAGATCACGTGGGAAAGTAGCGCTTATCCGAACGGCGCCATCCATCATATAACACCACAA
>WAQA01000220.1 GCA_015520475.1 Candidatus Bathyarchaeota archaeon
TTACTGGAAGGATGTTTAGAGAATAATTGATGTATCTCTTGAATCTTCTTCCCCTTCTGCAGGTGTTCCTTGGGTTTATATTGGATCTTCTCGGCATTATCTTTCGTCCTGACCGCGGAGTTAGCATCCAACAGAATAAGGCAGGCTGTAACTTCCCGACTTATTCTGTGATGCTAGTAACTTTTAGAGGATTGAATCCTAAATATAAATTTTATTGTCTTGATGTTAGGCTTGGTTTCTCACTTAGATCTAAGTGTGGATCTCAGTGTGTGGGTTTAGAGGCCTTCCTTGAAGCGTCTATAAGTCGCGTAATCAACGTACTCTATGAATTTATTTTCAGCCTGATACTTAACTGTGAATTTCTGTCGACTTCTCTTCTCCTCTATTTGCGAGGTCACTATGAAGGAGTAGGCGTCGCTTCCAGCTCCGGATCCGTAGCTTACAACCATCACCCGCTCCTCCGGCTTGGCTATATCGAGGATTGAGGCTAAACCTATAGGTGAAGAGCCGGAGTATGTATTACCGAACTTGCAGATTTGCAGTCCAGGCATGTATTGTTCTGGCTTAAATCCTAATGACTTGGCAACTTTTACGGGCCATCTCGGGTTAGGCTGATGGCAGACAAAATAGTCTATGTCGCTTGGTTTCAGCCTAAGCTTCTCCATAAGTTTGCTTCCAGCCTTGAAGATATGCTTGAAGTATGCTGGTTCCCCAGTGAATCTTCCACCATGCCGTGGGTAGGGCTCTAGATCTCTCCTCCAGAAGTCCGGGGTGTCAGATGAGCATGAGTACCAACCTTCCAGTTCAGCGATGACGTCCTCCATGCCGAAGATGAATGCGCAGCCTCCGAAGCCTACGAAGAAGTCCAGTTCGCCTCCAGGTTCTCCGCGTGGAGCGGCCTGAGAATTGTCTGCGCCGATAACCATCACATAATCCATTGATGCTCTGGGATAATATACAAGAGCAGCTGCATCCTTAAACATGCTTGTAGCAGCCTTACATGCAAATTCCGTGTCAACAGCGTCTATTCCCTGCACGCCTTCCTCCCTCTCCTCTTCACCCAGCTTCAGAACCTGCACAACCTTCGAGGCGATGGGGTTAACAGCGTATGGATTGGATTCGGAGCCTACGTAAACCTTACCTATCAGGGAATTGTCAACTCCAGAGTGGATCAACGCTAATTTTCCAGCTTCTACGGCCGCGGTTATCGCGTCTTCATCAATGAATGGAACTGAACGTTCAATGAACCCCTCTTTTATCCTGAACTTGGAGACGTATACTCCATAACCTACTATTCCAGGAACATCATATGTTTTCTTCGGCTTTACAATCTTGTATTCTTGATGGGGATAATATTCATCGGCCATAGTAAACGTTAAGGAGATTGTTGGGATTATATCGCTCTGCTCAACAGAGTATCTCCTCCTGAATCTGGGAACAACCTCTCTACCTTCAAATATGGATAGGTCAACATCGTCCTCCCCCAGCATCAAGTCAGTGATTCTGCCTGGAACCCTAATCTTCCCATTATGGAAGGAGACTATTCCATAGATGTATGAGCCGAGCTTCCGGAATCTATTCGTTGGCTCCCTAACAACGGTGCATGTTTCCAGGATCCCCTTATCATAGAATAGGTCGATATCCTCCATCTTGCCGATGCTCTCTCTTCCGCATCTCCCACAGTACCTTCTAATCCTAAAGTACTCTTTACCGCAGAGGCTGCATCTGCTACCTTTCAGTCTATCGCCAACGTATGCAACTCTCCTCTCAATAGGTTCACTTGCCATAGGATCTTCCCCCTCATCACACTCACTTAACACTTAAAATATGAACGTAAACTTTAGTTCCGAAACCCTCAATCTCCTGCACACATCCATAAGAGAGGTCTCCGTCAGGATCTATCTGGGATGGCCCAGCTTCACCTCTGAGCTGCCTATAAACCTCAAATATCTGCGCTCCGCCAACCGCTCCAAGAGGATTCCCATCAGCCTTAAGCCCGCCGTCAGTATTCACAAATATCTCTGCACCATCGAATTTGTATGGACCAATGGATCCCTCAAGGCTTTCAGAGATATATTTCCATGATTCACCATCCTTGGAGAAGCCTAGATCCTCCATGGACACCATCTCCAGAACAGTTGATTGATCATATACTTCCGCCAGCTTCAAATCTTCAATTTTTATATTTGCCATCTTCAACGCTTTATCCATCGCTATCCTACTTGCAAGGAGGCCTGTTCTAATCTCACGCGACGGGAATATGATGTAGTCGGTTGCAGATGAAGATCCAACAATATACACTGGATCATCATTGTACTCCTTTGATACTTTGCTGCTTGCAAGTATCAGGGCTGTGGCGCCATCTGAGATCGGCGCGAAATCATACATTCCAAGGATGCTGTGGGATCTGGATCTAGCCTTCAGAACATCCTTCACCTCTATCCGTCTCCTGAAATGGGCGAACATGTTATTTACAGCGTTCGCATGGTTCTTAACGGATATGAGGGCCAACGTTAACTTAATCTTCTCCACATCACTCTCCGAAAAATTATACTTTCGGATATACTCCCTTAATAGGAGCTCATGATTGGACTCCGGTGTACATCCAGCATAGTAGCTCCATGGATCCTCAAGGATCATGAGGGCATCCCGTATCTTATCTAGGCGATCCGTCATCTTCTCAACTCCACCTACAAGAACCAAATCGTATTTTCCAGCCTTTATAGCGTTATATGCGTTTGAGAGGGCGGAGCTGAATGATCTCATCTTCTCCATTGGTATATGCATCTCAAGGAGCTGGGACATGAATCCCTCCTCTATCCCAATCTTATTGGTGATCTGTAAGAAGTAATCTGAGATGTAGCATGCATCGAGATCCTTACGTTCAATCCCGGCTGAGTCTAGAGCCATCAAACCCGCCTCATCTATTAAGTCTTCAGGGTCACGTTCATAGTGCTCTCCAAACCTTGTCCTCCCAACCCCTATTATAGCCGGCGCTTCCCTCATAGCTGTATACCTCTCCAAATAGGATGTAAAGACTAATATGGACAGTGGATCTATTTTAAATATTTGCTGTTTTCCGCTTTTACAGGGTTTAGAGAGTGGGGAGCAGTTCCAGTTACATTTACGTTTATGAATGTTAACCGTCTATGGTGATGCTTGGAAGAAGTTGGGGATACATCAACAAAATTTTAATTTAAAGGAGTCTATTTTTAGTTCGATGTTTACTTAACGGTGAGTAGGATGGATAAGGTTGGCATTTTACTGGTTTCATATGGTTCTAGAGCTGTGGCAATGGCTGATGCCTTCTGTAGAAGTGAAGAGTATAGACCTGAACTGTACATAGTTGATAAGCAGAGGAACCCATACAATCTGAGGATGGCTAAGGAGCATATAGTCATACCAGACCTGAACGTGGATTTAATCTGTAAATTCGCTAAGAGGTTTAAGGATAAGATAAGATTTGGAATAGTTGGACCGGAGAAGCCGATAATCAATGGAGTGAGGGATCTCGTTGAGAAGGAGACAGGCATACCTATGATATGCCCAACAAAGAAGTATGCGTTGGAAGGAAGTAAAGTGGCTCAACGTCTCCTCTTCCAGGAGGTCGCTCCAGAAGTCAATCCTAAATTCAAGGTCTTCGATCCTAAAGATTATAGAGGCATAAATGAGGTTAAGAGGGATCTCTATAGATGGCTGGATGAACTGGATAATAGAGTGGCTGTAAAACCTGACGCCCCAGCAGCTGGGAAGGGAGTCGGTGTATGGGGGGATCACTTCAACACTAGAGAGGAGCTCCTCGCACATTTCATGGCTAATTTTAAGGAGGGACCGGTAATAGTTGAAGAGAAGATTGAAGGTGAAGAGTCCAGCTACCAGGCCTTCTGCGATGGGAAGCATCTAGCACCCCTTCCAGAAACAAGAGACTATAAGAGAGCCTTCGAAGGTGATAGGGGACCAAATACTGGAGGGATGGGATCATACAAGGATAGAGGGGATCACCTTCCATTCATGACCAGAGAAGACAGGGATAGAGAGATAGAGATAGTTGAGAGGATATTTAGGAGGCTTAAGGGGAGGGGAAGCAATCCGGAGCTGAGGGGGATACCGTTCTATGAAGCCTTCATCCACACCGGTGGAGAACCCAAGATCCTAGAGAATAATAGTAGGCCTGGGGACCCTGAGATCCAGAACATCCTACCCCTCTTAGAGGATGACTTCATAGATGTCTGCTTCAGGATTATAGATGGAGACTTGAAGAATGTGAGGGTTGATGAGAAGGCTTCAGTAGTTATATATAAGACACCTCCAAACTACGGAGGATACATGGACGTATTCCCTCAAAGAGTAAATGTTGAGGAGATTGGAACACCCGTAATACTGGAGAAGGCTGAGAGGATAGCGTCGGAGTACGGAGGAAAGATGAGGATATATCCTGGATCAATGGAGGCTAGGAAGGATGGAAATTATGCGTTAAAGTCTAGGACGGTCTGTGTAGTTGGGATTGCTGAATCAATAGAGGAGGCTAGGAGAATCTCTCTGGAGGGAATAGAGGCTATCAAGGGAGGGGGACTCTGGTATAGAAGCGACATAGCCTCAAAGGAACATATAGAGAAGAGTATAAAGCATATGGAGCTCTTGAGAAAGGCTGGAAGGGAATGAACGGATATTCCTGTAAGAGGAGAGTCTTCATCACCGACTGTGAAGGGCCAATCTCAAAGAATGATAATGCGTTTGAGCTTACAAGCCACTTTATACCCGGAGGGGAACATCTATTCGCCCTAATAAGTAGATATGATGATGTCCAAGCGGATATAGTGAAGAGGAAGGGATACAAGGCAGGCGACACGCTTAAGCTTATACTACCATTCCTAAAGGCTTATGGAGTTACAAATGAGAAGATGAGAGAGTTCTCATCGAGGAGTATACTGCTTGTTCCAGGAGCAGCAGAGACCCTCAACTACATCAAGAATATTATGCCTTCATTCATGATCAGCACGAGCTATGAGCAGTATATTGATGCAGTATGTAGAGCAGTTAATTTTCCAAGGGAGAACGTTTACTGTACAAGGCTCAACATAGACAGGTACGTTCTCAGCCAAGAAGATATAGAGACGCTGATGGCTCTCAGAGAAGAGATCGTTCAGATGCCCATGATCAACATTCCAAAGAACGCTAGATCATTGGATGACTTCTCAGAGGAGGATAGGAGAACGATTAAACGGTTAGATGATATCTTCTGGAGGATAATTCCAGAGACATCCGCTGGACAGATCCTATATGATGTGAATCCAGTAGGCGGAACCGAAAAAGCCAGCGCAGTTAAAGATATAATGGATAGGACAGGGGCGGATCCATCTGACATAATGTATGTAGGTGACAGCATCACGGATGTTGAACCGTTCAGGATGATCCGTGAAGGGGGAGGACTAACAGTATCATTTAACGGAAATCAGTATGCTATAAGAGAAGCTGAGGTTGCGGTTATGTCAAGCCACACTATCATAACGTCGACGCTAGCAGATATCTTCAACAGATTCGGAAGAGAGAAGGTGTTAGAGGTGATTGAGGACTGGAGTGTAGGCTCACTTAAACGTTACTGCAGCCCGGAGTTGATGAGTGATCTCGGCAGGATATTCCCTGATAACCTTCCAAGAGCCGAGATTATAACGGAGAGGAACATGGAGAGGCTTATGGAGGAGAGCAGCAGGTTCAGGAGAACCGTTAGGGGAGAAAAGATAGGTAAGCTTGGATGAGGCAGGTGTGAGGAACTGTGATGGATAAGGTTGAGGACACATACGCCGAGGCCTTCGACGGATTATACTTTAGAGTAATCGTTACAGCGGATGATGAGGAGACCTTGATTGATGCTGCTAGAGATGCTACAGCAACCCCCTCAATAGTCATCGGAAGAATCGAAGGTGGAATAGAAAGGTTTCTAACTGAGAATGAAACTCCAGATGGGCGGAGAGGAGCGATCCTACAGTTCTGGAGCGGATATGACAGGGATAAACCATTAAAGCCTCAAGTGGAGAGGTTCTACAAGGAATTCTCCTACAGGATAAGACAGGACATACTCGTTAAACCCTTCACTTCAGTCTTTGATGCATGCTTGAATCCGGTAGGAAGGATCGATACTATGGAACGTATCGGACACTGCGGAGATGGATATGAATGGATTGAGAGGAGATATGGAAGGGAGATGATAATCGTTCCGATAATGGTTCCAGACTTCCAGATTGAACGTTACCTCGGATATGGGATGGGGATCATCGGCGGTAATATATGGTATATGTGCAAGACGAAGAGAGCTGTTATGAAGGCTGGAAAGGAAGCTTTAAAGGCGATAATGAAGGTTGAGGGTGTCGTAACCCCCTTCGATATATGCTCAGCCGGGTCAAAGGCTGAAACAAGATTTCCACATATAGGTCCAACAACAAACCATCCATACTGTCCATCGTTGAAGGAGAGGCTTGGTGAAGAATCGAAGGTTCCAGATGGAGTGAGATATATTCCAGAGATAGTTATTAACGGCGTATCATTAAAGGCTGTAAAGGATGCCATGAGAGTATGTATTGAAGCGTTAATAAGAGAGGAGGACGTTGCCAAAGTGTCGGCTGGAAATTATGGGGGGAAACTTGGAAGGTACAGGATATTCCTGAGAGAGATTCTGAGATGAAACTGGATATAATATGTTTCGGAGCATTAAACATCGATAGACTCTTCAGGGTGGATAGGATAGCCGAAGCAGGCGGGGAAAGCGTAATCTTAGACTTTAAGGAGAATCCTGGGGGATCAGCCGCGAACACAGCTGTTGGATTAGCAAGGCTCGGTGTGAAGACAGGTTATATTGGGAAGGTCGCCGCCGACCGTGAAGGCAGAATGATCATAGAGGATCTCAGAAGGGAGGGGGTTGATACTCGAGGAGTCATAATCGCAGAGGACGGGAGGAGCGGCGTGGTTATGGGTTTTATAGATGCTACTGGAGAGAGAGCCCTCTACGTTGATCCAGGAGTAAACGATGAGATAGACTATGAAGAGATAGATGTGGAGTATGCTAGAGAAGCTAGATATCTGCATCTCTCATCATTTGCGGGGGAGAGATCCTTGAATGCCCAGATTGAACTGGTTAAGAAGACTCCGGATTTGAAGGTAACGTTGGATCCCGGAGAGATATATGCAAGGAAAGGCTGGAGTAGAATTAAAGAGTTAATCGTTAGATGCTATGCGATCCTCCCGAACAAGAGGGAAC
The DNA here is from genome assembly GCA_015520475.1 of Candidatus Bathyarchaeota archaeon. GTDB lineage: Archaea > Thermoproteota > Bathyarchaeia > Bathyarchaeales > WAQA01 > WAQA01. The sequence goes on from WAQA01000220.1 coordinate 7,253, forward strand.
TCGAACTATTAACTGGAATGGATTATAAGAGAGGGGCGAGGAAACTGATAGACGCCGGCGTAGAGATAGTGGCGGTGAAGCTTGGTGGGAGAGGATGCTACGTAACTGACGGTAGAGAAGAACATATAATAAAGCCCTACAGAGTTAATGTTGTCGATACAACGGGGGCTGGAGACGCTTTCTGCGCCGGATTCCTCTACGGATTAATAATGGATAAACCCTTAGAAGAATGCGGCCTCATAGGAAATTTTGTTGCTTCAAGATGCATAATGAAGATGGGAGCCAGATCTGGACTGCCTAAACTTGAGGAGATACCAGTAAGATAGCATAGTATCCCTTAATATTCAATTTTCACCGATAATAAAAAGGGAAGAGAGGATTTTAGTAGCTAGGCGGCATACCTCCATAACCGCTTGGAGGAGAAGACGGCGCCTTAGTCTTTCCAGCGGCGATAACATCATCTATCTTCAGAATCATAGAAGCTGCTTCAGTCGCTGACTTAATAACCTGCTTCTTGACAACGGAGGGCTCATAAACCTCCAGCTTCCTCATATCTTCAACTCTACCGTTAAGCACGTCTACTCCTGTCCATGTTTCTCCTTTGTCGTGGCGTGCTCTTAGTTCTGAGATTATGTCTATTGGGTCTAGTCCTGCGTTTTCTCCTAGTGTTGTTGGGACTGTTTCTATTGCTTCTGCGTAGCTTTGAACTGCTAGTTGTTCTCTTCCTGGGAGTGATTCTGCGTAGTTTCTCAGTGCCTTCGCTATCTCCATTTCTGGTGCTCCTCCCCCTGCGAGTATCTTTGGTTCTTGGACTACGTCTCTTATTACGCAGAGGGCGTCATGTATTGATCTTTCTGCTTCATCTACTATTCTTTCTGCTCCTCCTCTGATTAGGATTGCTACTGATCTTGGGTTTTTGCATCCTTCTATGAATGTCATCTTGTCGTCTCCTATCTTCCTCTCCTCCACCAGCTCTGCGTAGCCTAGATCTTCTGGTTTGAGATCGTCTAGGTTTGTTATTATCTTTCCTCCTGTTGCCTTTGAGAGTTTCTCCATGTCTGATTTCTTTGCTCTTCTGACTGCTAGTATTCCCTTCCTTGCTAGGAAGTGCTGGGCCATATCATCTATTCCCTTCTGGCAGATCACAACGTTTGCTCCTGCAGAGGCTATCTTCTCAACCATATCCTTCAGCATGTTCTCCTCTTCCCTGAGGAAGGCCTCCATCTGCTCAGGAGTCTCAATATGTATCTTAGCATCGAACTCCGTCTTCTCAACCTCCAATGGACAGTCCAGAAGAGCTATCCTAGCCCCCTCAACACGCCTAGGCATACCAGGATGAACAACCTCTTTATCGAGAACTATACCTTTAATGAGTTTTGTATCTGTTATAGACTCTCCAGGTTTCTTCTCAACCATTATGTCGTCCAGGTCAACCCTATACTCATCCCCAACCTTCCTAGCAACGTAGAGTACAGCGTCAACGGCTATTTCAGCTAGCTGCTCTCGGTTTTCAGCTACAAGTTTACTTGCCATGGAGGTCATAGCAACCTTCTTCAGGAACTCCTTATCCATTGGATCAATGGGCATCGCTATCTTCTCTAAGGTTTCTAATGCTTTGTCAGCTGCTTTCCTGTAACCATCGATTATCAATGTTGGGTGGATGTTCTTGTTGATTAGTTCTTCTGCCTTCCCTAGGAGTTCACCGGCAACCACGACGGAGGTTGTTGTTCCATCACCAACCTCATCATCCTGTGTCTTGGCAACCTCAACCATCATCTTAGCAGCTGGATGCTCAACATCTATCTCGTCAAGTATGGTCCGTCCATCACTGGTTATCGTAACATCTCCGAGACTGTCAACAAGCATCTTATCCATTCCCTTAGGTCCAAGAGAGCTCTTTACAGCCTCAGCAATTATCCTTGCAGCCGTTATGTTTGCATGCTGAGCCTCTCTCCCTCTGGATCTTGTGGAGCCCTCTTTTAGGATTAGGATTGGAGTTCCCGTCATCGCAGACATGTTTAATCCTCCTTAACTCGTTTACTATTAATTGATTCAGTTAAATTTATATACTTTTCGTCTACCTTAAATGTGAATAGTATTATGA
>WAQA01000221.1 GCA_015520475.1 Candidatus Bathyarchaeota archaeon
CTGTACTGGAAGCCGCATTCGCATATGAAGAGGGCTGCCTCCTCCCTGAATGGTTCATGGACGCCTCCAATCTCCCCTTCATCCTCCTCCACGCTTCCCCTCAACTCCTCATCCATTGTAGGCGTTGATGCCTCTTCATCCTCTTCCTCCTCCGCTTCCGCTTCCTCCATCCCGGCCTCCCCTTCCCCTCTCATGTAGATTTCTAGGAGGTGTCTGAGTCCTCCTAGGCCGAGATCCCTCTCCACGGTTATCTCTGCGATTTTAGGCTGGATCTCCCTTGGGAACCTGGCTATTACTTCGAGGTGGCTGAGTGGGATAGGCCTCTGCAGATGGGTTCTCCTCAGCATGTTCCTAGCCTTATCATCAAGTCTATTCAAGGCCAGTAGAACTCTTATCTCATGTGGGGATAGGAGGCTGCTGTAGGCTGATTCTAGGTTTACTCCTCTCTCAGCCTCTCCAGCCATGATCTCTGCAAGCTTGAACCAGTCAACCCTCCCCCTAAGCATGTTATAGCTTAGGCAGAGCCTCTTCGCCTCCTCCTCATCTATCCTCCTCACCAGTGCAGGTATCCTTCTCCAGCCGAGCTCCAGAGCTATCCTCCACCTCTGCTCGCCGTCAATTATCTCATAGTAGCCGTCCGCTTCACGTACGATTATCGGCGGAACGTTCCTAGGATTCTCTGCCATGTAATCCCGAAGCCTCATCCTCTCATGATCAAGTAGGAAGTTGACGTTCCACCTGTTCGGCTTCAACCCTTCAACCGGTAACTCAACTATCCCCTCCACTCCAAACCCTCCCAGAAAGCCTGGATCACATACTCCATAGCCTCAACTGGAGGGGGAACATCTGAACCTTCAAAGAGCCTAAGAAGCCTCCTGAAGGAGCCGTTCACCCCTAAACCAGCTATCCCAGCAATCCTATCATCCCCTATCCTCCCAGCCATCCTCCTATCGGCCGCTGCAACCGCCGCTGCGGCCCTGCAGATTGGACTTGAAGATTCCCCGCCTCCCCTCCTGAGAATCGCGATGGCATACCTCTCCACCAGGCTTAGATAGTAGGGTTCCACCTCACCCTCCAATCTTCCGGTGACTGCTAGAATGTACCTCTCAGCATCGACGATTCCCCTAGGCAGATCATAGAAGCGGCTGATCCTCGTTAGAATCCTGTAGATATCATTGCCAGGTATACCTATCACCTGGGCAAGCTCCCCTATCATGTATGGATGCCTGGATGATCTGCATGCACATATTATCCCTGCAGCTGCAGCCTCCTGCAATGTAACCCTATACGGCCTCCCCCTCGCATGGCGCAGTATCCTTATAGCATATGCAACGGCCTCCTTAACGATGAATCCTGGAAGCATAAGCCTTGAGCAGTACTTTGCAACGTCATTCGCCAATATAATCTCTGTTCTCCCCCTCCAGCTCGGAGGCAACGTGCCAGTGTTAAGCTCGGTCAGGCTGAGATAACCTTCAAGTTTAGGGTTATGCCGGATACTTGGAGCCAGGGCCAACTCAACATCGACAACCTCACCGCACACCCCACATATAACCTCGCCGGTTCCATGATCCCAAACCCTCCGATCTAAAGGATGCCTGCACATCATAACCCATCACAGAACAATCCAACCCCCAACTCTGATAAGGTTGATGCGACAGATCGTCGCGTCAACAGCGACATCCAAAATCAAACAGCAACCCTGATGATCTATCCCGCATAGGTAAACGTCAACTCCAGATACGCCCTCCTCCTCAATCATTCATGAAGAAGCCTAAATCGAAGGGAATGAATCCACTCCATCCCAAGCATTATCTCGGCGGGCCCGGGGGATAAAATTAAAGATTAAGCGGGTCCCTTTCTTAGTTATTTATCGTTCGGTGCCTAAGCTACTGAGATAGATGAGATCGATGTAAGTGGTTTTACATCCAAAATAGCAGTCTTTTAATTGCAGTTCCGGGGCTAATAAGTGCTGTCAGGGTTGGGAGGAGGCAGCCGGGCATATTATACGCATTGAAGCTGACTCTTATACACATCTCCGAGCCC
>WAQA01000222.1 GCA_015520475.1 Candidatus Bathyarchaeota archaeon
CCTTGAAGGAGCGGAGGCTCGTCGCCGCGGCGAAGATGCCTCCCTGGGCGCAGTAGATGCTTAGAAATGCGAAGATTCTAGACGAGTTTAGACGTTTATGGCGGACATATATGCAAAAAAACCTGCCGAAGAAGCCGCTGCTAAAAGAGGTAGCCTAGAACCTGCTTTGAAGGCTCTTATAAGTTATTTTTTCCTAATTCTGAGTGTAAGAAAGGTGTGGTGAATGATATGGTTTATGGATGTACATAATCGGCGGATTCGATTAGCAGATGAAAGACGAGAACATATTGAAATGGATCATCCGGAAATGTCAGGTCAGATTGGAAAAATACGGGAAACTTTGTTAGATCCTGACGTAATTGTTAGATCAAGAACTGATCCCAACGTTGAACTGTTTTATCGACATTACAAAACCACGCCGGTCACAGAGAAATATTTATCTTGACCTCGCAAGAAGACCCCGTCCGTAATGGCGGGGATGAATTGCGGCTTAGGTTTAAATATTAGGTTCCCCCTTGAGAGATCGGAGTCTGTGGCTCCATGAAGGTGAAGAAGACTATTAAAGCCAAAGCTGTCTTCCTAACCAGGATTAAACGTCAGCTCCTAGAAGAGGAGTACGAGAATCTCCAGCGTTTTCTTCGTGGTGAAAGGGATGCTCCACTCTACTCGGCATATAAACAGCAGGCGTTGAGGTTCTATAGGCATGTTAAGCCGTATAGGGAATATCCCCTATCTATCAGGAAAGATCTATCTGAAGATAGAACGGCGAGATACTAGGATCGCTGAGTACTGGGCTAGGATCCCAGTTAAGGGCAGAAGAGGAGGAGTCTGGGTTGCCATCAAGCCTCACTGCCCAATTGAGCCGGACATGGAGATCTGCGAGTCCAAACTTCTCAGGCGGGATGGAGACTTCTACCTGCACATAGTCGTCCAGAGAGAGGTGGAGGTTCCAGACCCAGAACTAACCGGGAAAACCATCATAATAGCATGTGACGTTGGAGAGGCTAACCCAATAGTCTCTGTTGAACTTTGGAACTATGGGATGGAAAGGAGGAACGTGAAGTTTCATGGGAGAGAAGTGAGGGGGATCAGAACCCTATATTCGAGGATTAGGAAGATGATCGGTAGAAAGAAGGTGAAGCATGGAGCCAAAGTCCTAGATAGGATAGATAGGGAGTCGAGGAGGGTCAACGACATACTGCACAAGATAACGAGAAGGATCGTGGAGAGAGCTAAAGAACTAAGAGATGGAGGGCTTAACCCAATAATAGTGTATGGAGACCTTAAGAACGTGAGGAAGCCAAGGGTCAAATGGAAGACTAGATGCAGAAGGAACAACCGTAAAGTCCACACGATGCCATCCCATAAGATCAAGCATATGTTAAACTACAAGGCGTTGTGGGAGGGAATACCATGCATAGGCATCAACGAATCCTACACATCCCAGCTGTGCTGGAGATGCGGAAGCCTAAACACCCTGATCAAGAAGAGGCTCTTCAAATGCAAGAGCTGCGGATTGGAATACAATCGAGATCTTAATGGAGCCGTCAATATAGGTAACAGGCTCCTCGGCTATATGCTGAGGGGCAGGGGCAGCTGTGAACCGCCCTTAACCTCCCCAGCGAACACCGCTCCGAAAGGAGACTTGTTAGCATTTCAGTATGCGAGGGAGGAAGCCCCCTGCTTCAGCTGGGGGTAGTTCACGTGTCGTGGTTAAGGTATAGGTAAAAGCAGATGTGTTCATCATAACCGCGTATTTCACAGATACGGTAAAGAAGGGTGAGGTGTTATGGGTAAGGAGATAAAGATATGGTATGACAGGGAAGGAGACTACCTTGAAGTCCTATTTGAAAGTAAAAAGGGATATTTTAGAGAAACAGAAAACGATGCTGTAATGGAAAAGGTTGACGAAGAAGGAAACATAATAGGCTTCTCAATCCTGAAAGTGAGCAGAATAAAAGAGAAACCCATCTCAATATCCCTCAAAAGCCGCATCCCATAAAAGGCATTATTTAGATGTACGCTTCAAATATCCGCCCAAACCACTTCAGAAAATTTTGACCTGTTTTGGAAGTTTTCCCAAGCAGAACTTCATCCGATGTGACACTCGACCATAATAATCAATACAGCTCATTCCAACGTTTCCTCAATCATCTCCTCGAACAGACAATTTAAGTTCTCTACCAACTGAAGAACGATTCCGCATTCCCCTAAACCTTTGAGCATCGAGGAAACATCTACCTGAAAAGGCCTTAAAGCGAAACCGCTAATAAAACGAATGCATCTCCCCAAGGAAGAAGTTCAACATTCCAAAAATGAAGCTACAGCCACTCCCATCAAACAAAAAGAAGAACATAATCGCCTAAACCACGTGACCCCCACACGTGCACGACCGCCGTTAGCTCTCTTTTTTGGCTCTTGGTTTTACGTGCTCTCCTTTCCAGTATTGATTTTTGAAGCTTCGGCTTTGTCTTCCTATCGAACTAAGTTTTAATGTCGGTGAGCTGGTAGCGGACTTTCCAATGCGAATGGTCACTAGTTTCCTGTCTGTGAGAGTGAAGAAGACTTCATGCTCTTCAGGCGTTTTGGAGAGGATAATTTAGAGCCCGAAAAACTAAGCCGCAAAGGTAAAGAAGTATCCTTACGCTATTTTCAAAGATGAATCACGATGTTTGTCAGTTGCATCTTCTCTTTTTTGTTTCCCGCTTTTCCAATAGTGCTTCGGTGAATTCGTTGATTATTCTGGTCTCATTCTTTATCTCTTCTTTCATAAGGATGACTGCGTATAATTCTTCGTTTATCGCTAGCTTTCTCATATCGTACCAACTGACAAATAATAATGGTAGAAAAAGCACGAAACCGATAAGCAATAATGTTATCAATGGGTGGCTTATGGGTCTTGGCTGATAGGGCAGATCGATTTGAACAAATCTAACCGCAAATATGACCGCCATCGATAAGAGAACTGATATCCCAGTAGCCCCTAATGAGTGGGATGTTGTGAAGAGGAATAATATTCGTTCCCGTGTGCCTTGCTCGAGATCTTTACCAAAGAAGATTTTATCCCACACACAGCGCATAAGCACGTCTGCTTCGTCCTTCCTCAACTCCTTTGCCTTCTCAACATTGCTTCTTATGATTTCCCAGATTTTCTTGTAGGCGCCTGATCCAGTAAACCTAACTCCAATCTTACACTCATTCTTTCTTCTGTAGAGATACTGGTGAAAATGATAATAGATTCTGAAGGGAATGATGCCGAGGAACGGACTCATTAACGAGGCTGTAGCCGTTATATAAAATAAGTCCTGAAGAGCTACTCTATAGAAGGC
>WAQA01000223.1 GCA_015520475.1 Candidatus Bathyarchaeota archaeon
GTTACAAACAGGATTAAGAGGATAAGGGTTCACTCCCCAAAAGATAAGGTTTACACCTTCAACTTCGACGGGATCGTCCTCAGGAGAGACGTCTTCGATAGAACATTATCGTTAATGGCTGAAGAGAAGGGTGTAACGCTTGAAAGATCAAGCATAGCAACCTCCATAGCAGAGAAGGGAGGGAGAAAGAAGATTCTATTAAATACACGAGAAGGGAGATTCACAGTTGAATCTAAGATTTTAATAGGAGCAGACGGTTTTCCATCCCGCATAAGCACATTAAAGAACCTTAATAGCGGATATAAACGGAGAGATATAGCGATATGCATCCAGCAGAGAATTGAGAGAATCCAACTTGACGAGGAAGCCGTTGACATATATATCAACGCGGAATACGCCCCAGGAGGATATGCCTGGATCATACCTAAAGGTGATGGATCAGCGAATGTAGGGCTTGGAGCACGCCTCTCCCATCTAGAGTCAGGGGCATACCTGAAAGATTACTTGAAGAGATTTCTCAAGGAGATCAGATTCACATGTAAAGTTTACCCGAACATTGAAGAGGGAGGATTCATCGTTAAGATGCTGCCAGTAGGCGGATTAATGAAACGCTTATACGACGACAATGTGCTATTAACTGGGGATGCTTCAGGCACAGTTAACCCTATCAACGGCAGCGGAATCCCAACAGCCATAGTTTCAGGATGCATAGCAGGCGAGGTAGCATCAAAGAATTTGATGGGAGAATGCGAATTATCAGTCTATCCTGAAGCATTAAAGAGGGAGGTTGGACATGTCCTGAATAGAGGATTAAGATACAGGAGGATCGCAGATCTATTCATGTACTCCAACAGCCTCTTCGAGAGGCTCTTGAGGATAATAGGTGAAGAGAATATAGGTAGGATCATCAAATGTGAACCGTTACTAGCGTAAATGTTAAAGTGGACCCTTATACTCCTTCACAGCTGGACAACCAACACATTCATCACTCCTGTAATGTATACATTCTATACATCTTCTACCGCAGGGTGTCAATTCACCCTTCTCAGGGAAGACCTTAACACTAAACATCTCCGCAAGGATTGGAGGTTCAGAGTGATGGACAGATATCAGATCAGCGCCTGAGAAGTCTCGGAGAGCCTCAATGGTTGACCTGAGAGTGTTCAGGGTCTCACCGAAAAGGAAGACCAGCATATTAGCTTTCTCTGAGAGTTTAAGAAGCATCAATACACGTGGACACCTAGAGAGGTTATCCTCAACCTTCCGCCTCAAATCAGCACCCTTAATCTCCAACGCCACACACGCCGTAAAGAAGCCTAATCTACGAAGGTTCAAACCAGCCCCTAAACGGAGGATACCCTCCCCTATCATCCTATCCAATCTACTTATTATCGTTGGACGGGAGACACCTATCTCCTTCGCCAACTGCGTAACTGGCTTCCTAGCATCATCCATGAGAGAACGGATTATCCTCAGATCCACATCATCCAGCATACGCCGGAGAGAACCCTCCTTAGAACCCTTCCTCCGCATCAGCGTCCCCTCTCAAATCCAAAGTCGAACCAAAACTATATTCCATCAACAGTGTTTAATTAACATTTTGTAAAGTATAGTTCCGAGGGGAAGTGTGATGATTAACACCTCCCAAGGAGTCTTCCTTTACAATAGAAACTGAAAGATTTACAGCAGATTTTAAAATGACAAGCAGATATGTAACGTAGGATTCTTTGAGGATTTCTCAGCCCTACTCTATACGGGACAGAAGATTCCTCCTCGCCTCCTCAGCAGCTTCAAGCACATCCTCAACATCAAACCTTACAAATCTTCTATTCTCCAAGAGAATTTCACCATCCACTATCACCGTGTCAACATCAGAGGACCTAGCTGAGTAGACTATATGGCTGACTTCATTATAGAGCGGGGTGAGATGAGGCTTCCTGAAATCCAAAAGTATTATATCAGCCCTTTTACCCACCTCCAAAGAGCCTATCTTATCATGCCAGAGAAGAGCCTTAGCCCCATTAACAGTCGCCATCCTCAAAGCATCCTCAGCCGGCAGCACAGTTGGATCCTTACTTACACCCTTATGAAGCAACGCAGCTATCTTAGTCACCTCAAACATGTCTGAAACATTATTTGAGGAGGAACTGTCCGTGCCAAGCGATACATTCACCCCCTCCCTCAGCATACGTGGAACCGGACTTATCCCAGAAGCCAATTTAAGGTTCGAAACGGGGTTATGGGATACACTCACCCCTCTCTCAGCAAGTATCTCTATATCCCTACTAGTTAACGAGACACAATGGACGGCTAAAACATCCCTCCCGAGAACGTTGAGGGAATCCAGATACTCAACGACGCCGCCCTTAACATCTACATTGAAGGCCTCCCTGATCTTCTCAGCCTCATCACCAGTTTCAGCCACATGGATATGCCAGATTATAGGACCGGAAGACCCATACTTCTCATTTAAATCATCAGCCAACATCCTCAGATCAACCATGTAGTCTGGATCAACAGTATATGGTGCATGCGGATCAACACTTACACGAATCCTACCGTTAAGCTCTCCATGCCACCTCCTAGCCAAGTTCCAGAGAGCCTTCACATCATCCTCTCTACGCCAAGAGAAACACACATGACCGATAACGCCTCTAATCCCTACCTCAGCGAAGGCCTTCGCCTCATTCTCCCCCTCAACGTAATGGTACATACTATTAACGGTTGTTATACCCCCCAGAATCGACTCTACAGCCGTTAACAATGCACCCACATAAATGTCATGTCCAGTCATATGCTTCTCCAGAGGCCATATCCACTCCTCCAACCACACTTTAAGAGGATAATCATCAGCGTATCCGCGGAGTAGACTCATAGCTGCATGCTGATGAGTATTTATTAAGCCCGGCATAACCACTTTGCCATCAGCCCTAATCCGCTCATACCTTGGATATTTACCCTTCAGATCAACCGTCTTTCCAACATCAATTATCTCACCATCCTGAACCACCAATGCACCGTCCCTAATCACACCCTTCGACCCAACCGTAACTATGGTCCCGCCATAAACGATGAAGTCCATAAACCCACCACCAACAGGCCTCAAACATCTAAATTCTTATACTGGAAAACTAGATAAAAAAGATGGTTGATACATCAGTGTTGAGGTGTAATTATTGAGTGAAGAGATAACCATAGATGTTACAGAGATCAAAGATTACTTAGCCTCCATATATAATGGAGAAGTAAACATCTTATATGTAGGTGAGATAGGTAAGGAGGAGAGCCGCGGAGAAGATATTAAAGGATTCGGTTATGGAACCCCAATCCTCATAGAATTCCTTTTAAATGGAGAAAGAAGAAGGGTTGTCCTTGAAACGATCAAGCCAGGAGCATTCGGCCATGAACACTTCTCAGACAGAGCCCAAATAATTCTATGGCAATACTCAGCATTCAACAACCTTCCAAGACATGTACATGCAATAGATGCCGGAGCATTCACACATGATGGAAGACTAAAATCAATCAGTGACTGCAAGGAGTTCTTCATATTAACCGAGCTGGCTGAGGGACAACCATACTACCTAGATCTTGAAAGAATAAAGAGAGAAAGGAGGATGAAGGATCTAGACCTAAAACGCTGCATATCACTCTCAGAATACATAGCTTCCATCCACACAGTGAAGAACAGAAATGGAAGAAACCTGTACATAAGAAGAATAAGGGAGCTACTAGGACATGGAGAATGCATAATGGGCTTGACTGACAGCTACCCCCTCAACAGCCAATACGTCAACGAAGAATTTCTAAAGACAATCGAAAAGAGATGCATCGATTGGCGATGGAAACTTAAGAAGAAGACATACAGATGCTCCCAAGTTCACGGAGACTTCCATCCATGGAACATCCTATTCAAAGAAAGATGCAACTTCACAGTGCTAGATAGAAGCCGTGGAGAATGGGGCGAACCAGCCGACGACATCACAGCAATGAGCATAAACTACCTCTTCTACTCACTCCAGACATACAATGAGATAAGGGGACCATTCCTAGAACTCTTCCAAAACTTCTGGGAGACATACCTTAAAAGAACAGGAGACGAAGAAGTACTGACAACAATACAGCCCTTCTACGCATGGAGAGGACTCGTAATAGCCTCACCAATATGGTATCCAAACCTAAAACCACAAACAAGAAGAAAAATCTTCAACTTCATAAAGAACATACTTGAAACAGACAAAC
>WAQA01000224.1 GCA_015520475.1 Candidatus Bathyarchaeota archaeon
CCTCCACAGATCTCCAGAACCCTCCAAACCCAAAACCAACCACCACACAGAAGAGGAGAGATACTTATCGACCCACATCCCAACCTAACAGATAAAAGACTTCACCTCGATGAGGCTAGATCACCGTCTACTACAGACCGAGACTATATGATGATTCGTTGATTGTAACACGTACAGAAAAGTACAGGTAAGATTTAAATATAACATGAATCTGCAATATATGACTTATAGATGATTCGATTAAAAACAGTGATCGAGAATGTCAACTAGAAAAATAGTTCTCAATGAAGAAGATGTTCCAAAACAATGGTACTGTATACTACCTGATCTACCTAAGCCTTTACCTCCAATACTTAACCCTACAACTAGAGAGCCAGTAAACCCCGAGGATCTAACAGCCATCTTCGCTAAAGAGCTTGTTAGGCAGGAGGTCAGCCAAGACAGATGGATCAAGATACCTGAAAAGGTCCGTGAGGTATACATGTTATGGAGACCAACACCGCTATACAGAGCCACAAGACTGGAAAAAGCCCTGAAGACGCCTGCAAAGATATACTATAAATATGAAGGGGTAAGCCCGCCTGGCAGCCATAAACCAAACACAGCCGTAGCACAGGCCTACTATAACCAGAAAGAGGGAATCTACAGGTTAACAACAGAAACCGGAGCTGGACAGTGGGGTTCAGCCTTAGCCTTCAGCTGCATGCTCTTCGACATTAAAGCCACAATATACATGGTTAGAGTGAGCTATGAACAGAAACCGTACAGGAGGGTCCTAATGGAGCTATGGGGATCAGAAGTGTTTCCAAGCCCAAGCGACAGAACAGAAGCTGGCAGAGCCATCCTAAAAGATGACCCTGAGAATCCTGGAAGCTTAGGAATAGCCATAAGCGAAGCAGTTGAAGACGCTATAAAACATGAGGATACAAAGTATACACTTGGAAGCGTCCTCAATCATGTACTCACACACCAAACAGTCATAGGACTAGAGGCAAAGAAGCAGCTGGAAAGCGTAGATGAATACCCAGACATCATCGTAGGCTGTATAGGAGGAGGAAGCAGCTTCTCAGGACTCTACTGGCCCTTCTACTATGACAAGATATCTAAAAAAGCCCCTAAAGACACAAGATTCCTAGCTGTTGAATCAACAGCCGTCCCAAAAGTCACCAAGGGATATTACACATATGATCATGGAGACGCAGCCAGGATAATACCATTAGTCAAGATGCACACGCTTGGACACATGTTCGTTCCCCCGCCGATACATGCAGGCGGCCTCAGATATCACGGAATGGCCCCAACCCTCTGCCTATTAAAGGAAGAGGGAATAGTAGAAAGCAGAGCATACAATCAAGTTGACGTATTCGAAGCAGCTGTGCTCTTCGCTAAAAATGAGGGGTTCGTACCAGCACCCGAACCGAGCCACGCCATAAAAGCAGTGATAGACGAGGCTATCAAATGCAGAGAAACTGGAGAAGAAAAGACGATTCTCTTCTTACTCTGCGGACACGGCTACTTCGACCTGAAAGGATACGATGAATACTTAAATGGGAAACTACTTCCATACGAGTATCCAGAAGAGAAAGTTAAGGAGGCTATGCGTAAACTAAAAGCCATGTATCCATGGCTTGACATAAACGTGTAGAGGAGAACAGCCAAGAGATCTAATGAATAATCGAGAAGACGGATATCCCTTACACTTAAATCTTCCTCGCCCCCATATTTTTATGGAGAACTTGTTATCCCCTCAACCCAATTGGAACTTTAACGATTAAGTGTTGAGTTATGTGGAAGAGAATCACTGAAAGATTAAAGGATTATCCGGAAAGGCTCAATGTAGCCAGAGTTCTGGTTGAGAATGGATTAAGCGTACGAAACGGGAAGATATGGCTTAATGAAATAGCGATACCAGCCATCAGAATAGCTAAAGTAGCCAATGTCGACAGAAGAACGGTAAACCAAACAATAAAGATAATAGAGGAGGATGAAGTACTACGTGAAATATTCAAGTCCATTAGGTCAGCGGGCCCATCACTCCGTGAAACAGCCAGATACTTAAACTTCGGCGTCGTCGAGATAACACCTACAGATGCTAAGATGCCTGGAATACTAGCACAAGCAGCTTCCCTAATAGCTGAAAAGGGAATAAGCATACGCCAAGCCATAGTAGATGACCCTGAACTCTCACCTACACCAAGACTCACCCTAATAACAGAGAATAAGATACCTGGAGATTTAATACCAAAGTTCCTAAGAATAGAAGGGGTCTCGAAGGTTTCAGTATATTAAGAGAGCCCTCTTGAACTTAAACCTCTGTAAATCAACCACAACAAGATAAGATCCAGATACAGCCAAAAATTTTTAATATCAAAGATACTAAGCATCCTTCATGCCATCAATAAAGAACATTATAGACTTTCACATGGAATTGATTGCGAAGATACAGCTCATCGAGAAGATATCCATAAAGTTCTACGAAGAGAAAGCTTCTCTTTCGGAAGAGAGATTCATGGAACACTTTAAGGAGTTCTCAAGATTCTATAAGAAGAGCATAGTATACCATTTCAAGGTTGAGGAGCAAGCATTATTCCCCGTTCTGAAGGAAAGAATAGGGAAAGAATGGATAGAGAACATCTTAGAGGAGCATAGGAGGATCAATGGAATGTTCAGAAGATTCGAAGAAGAGAGGGATCATATGGCAGCCCTAGAGAAACTTAGAGGGATAATCGAGGCGGTTAAGGAGCATGCAGAGAAAGAGAATATAAAGTTAAGATCCCTTGCAGGAGAAATATCGAGAGAGGAATTACAGGAGATCAACAGATTAATGTGTAGAGTAAACATCTAAGATGGATCTTGTTCATTCTCAGAAATTTGAGAGGCAACACCAGATTAACTATACATGCTTAGAACCTTCCTGATGCCGTCGGTAGTTACATAATATCGTTTCGTTCCCTCAGCAGTATTGACGCTTATATACTTTGATTTAACAAGTTTCTGCAGATTCACTTCCACCTCCGATGGATCCATAGCGGTCCATATTGAGATCTCATCTACAGAAAGAGATTTCTCAGGCATGGTTGCACCTATATTATGTAGCATACATAGGAAGTATATCTCATCAGGTATCTGCTCACCATTCATACTCATCATTTATCCTCCCATACTTCTTTCATAAACTTTTATGGTTCTCTCAGCAACAGCATCCCAAGTATATATCTCAGATATCTTCCTTTTAGCATTTTGGATAAGACGGGACGAGTAGGCCGGATCAGACAGCACCCTATTTATACCCCACGCTATAGACCGTGGATTCCTAGGATAAACAAGAACACCTGTCTTATCATGCTCAATTATCTCTGACAGCCCACCTACATTACTTGCAACAACAGGTACACCCGCAGCCATCCCCTCCAGAGCAACTATACCAAAAGGCTCATATGACGATGGAACAACAAGCACATCTGCACTTAAAGTTAAATCTACCAGATCCTGATCCGGGAGAAAACCTACAAATCTAACCTTATCCCCGCAACTCATAGACGCCACTAATGATTCAAGATACCCTCTAGACCAACCTTCACCTATAATCATAAATCTAGCTTCAGGATGTTCCCTAACAACATCTGGAACGGCCTTGATCATATGTTCAACACCCTTCTGTGGAACAAGCCTTCCAATGAAGAGGATAAGTTTCTCATCCATTCCAACCCCATATTTGGATCTAACCTGCACACGATCCACATGCCTCTGGAAACGTTCAATGTCGATGGCATTCGGTATAACATCAATCTTCTCTGAAGGAACATGAAAGTGCTCCTCAATTTCATATCTCATCGAATTACTTGCAACTATAACCCGCTTAGACTCGTATGTCAACCACCACTCAAAGCCATCTATAAGGTATGAGTCGGGAGTACGGAGGCCCTGGGCCCTTCCAACCTCGGTGCTGTGAACCGTGGATATTAAAGGCGCCCCCAAGTAATGTTTAGATGAGATGCTTGCTGGAGCTGTAAGCCAATCATGAGCATGGATCAAGTCCAACTTGACATCCCTATTGATCATAGCGATTCTTTTCTCCATGAAATGGTTGAAAAGAAGAGTCCAGACTATAAAGTTTGGATGTCCAAGCTCGACTTTGACACGATAGACCTTAACCCCATCAACCTCCTCATAGAATGGTGCACCCGGAAAATCTAACGTGACCAGATGAACCTCATGTCCCTTCTTCGCTAAAGCCTTAGACAACCCGTAACAGTGCCTTGCAATCCCACCGACGATTCTCGGCGGGAACTCCCAAGTCACCATACATATCCTCATCTAAACCCACCTAAACACTCTATAATCACATCCAAACGGAATCATAACTAACATGAAGAGAAGAAGATTCTTGACATAAAACTCCGAGAGACCCATCATCAACTATAAATGTTAGAGGCATCCTAATCATCCCTCCAATCTCCAAAGAGAATGAACGTCTCCTCCTTACATGTGAAATAACAATATAGCTACAACTCAAACTTGGCATGTTCATTCCATCCTCAAGAAGGATCTTCTGGCTAAATATAGTGATCTAAATATTTATTCATTTCATATCCGTTTCATAGATATATGTAAAGGACGTTATTTCTGAGTTATCATGAAACTTTAATCTCCCTCTCTTCAGCCTTCTTCAACTCTTCAATTCTTCTCTCAAGGATCCTTAGCATCTCATATCTAACTGATTCTATATCACCGTC
>WAQA01000225.1 GCA_015520475.1 Candidatus Bathyarchaeota archaeon
ATTGGACTCAACGCCGGGAATCTTACCGGGGGAGACAGCTGGATGAAGGCCAGGCTGAAGACCTTGCCAGACTAGCTGAGAGGTGGTGCATGGCCGTCGCCAGTTCGTGCCGTGAGGTGTCCTGTTAAGTCAGGCAACGATCGAGACCCACGCCCCTAGTTGCCAGCGGCACCCCGTAAGGGGGTCGGGCACACTAGGGGGACTGCCGCCGATAAGGTGGAGGAAGGAGTGGGCCACGGCAGGTCAGTATGCCCCGAATCCCCCGGGCCACACGCGAGCTGCAATGGCGGGGACAATGGGTTCCGACCTCGAAAGAGGGAGGTAATCCCTAAACCCCGCCTCAGTTGGGATCGAGGGCTGAAACTCGCCCTCGTGAACATGGAATCCCTAGTAATCGCGCGTCATCAACGCGCGGTGAATACGTCCCCGCTCCTTGCACACACCGCCCGTCGCTCCATCCGAGTGGGGCCTGGATGAGGCGTGGTCGTTAGATCGCGTCGAATCCAGGTTCCGCGAGGAGGGAGAAGTCGTAACAAGGTGGCCGTAGGGGAACCTGCGGCCGGATCACCTCCTAAGAAAAGATTGGAGTAGCGGGGGAATATTCAGTCCAAAAGCGTATTCTCGACCTTTCCGAATCCCAGATGCTTCTACGTTTTAAGGTTCATGTATGGATGACCGTCCAGAAAAAACTATATATTCTGAGATTGAAAATTTATTTTTGGTGTTTGTGAGGGGCTGTAGTCTAGCAACGGCTCATGTAATGATGAGCCGCTGGAACGGCATGACGACAGTTGGGAGGTGCAGTCCCAACCGTTAAGGGCTCCAGAAGACAGATACGGGTTTGCGGACCTAAACGGGATGAAGAAGTTCTGGAGCTTTGAAGAAACCCGTAGGAACGGGACAGATGTAAGCCGTTCCGGGTAAAGGTCGCCGGTTCAAATCCGGCCAGCCCCACCAATATCTAATGTTCATCTCTTATTCTCCGATATTTTTCTATAAGCAGCATCTTTAGGGACAGAATATATACTATGAGAGTGTTTGCTTAGTATAAGCGTGTTAGTGGTTGAGAAGCGGTGATGTGATGCTCCGTCTGCTGGATAATTTGATGAGTTTAGGTGTTGAGGATTAACCAGCCACGTCTAAGCGCAATTAATAGGAAAACATAAAAATAATAATGTATTTAGTGGTTTAAAATCTCCATTGTTGGAGTGTGGAGATTCTGAAGCCGAGGCCTCTATGTCTGCCGTGTACAATCCGTACGGCATACGACGTGGCTAAGAAATCTACTGGAGATGAAAAGCTCCAGAAGAAGATTATTCTTGAAGTAGCTAAGTGGCTCTCCTCTAATCCAATAAGTGATTTTACGCCTGCGGCTCTTCATACATGGGCTTACAGGATAGCTGTGAAGATCTCTGGAGATAGGGACCCATTCCTTAAGCTGAAGAGGTTCTCTAATGAGAGGGCGTTGAGGGTTGCTGCTTCATTCGAGAGAGAGCTCCTTGCAGGTGGAGATGATGAGGAAACTTTCCGATTGGCTGTTAGAATGGCTATATGTGGTAACGCTGTCGACTTTGAAGTTGAAGAGTACGGGTTCTCCTTGGAAAAGTTTGATTCTCAATTCTGTGAATGTTTAAAGGCTGCTCCCGTAATTGATCATTCAAATATGCTTATGCAATGTCTTGAGAGATCCCGGAAGGTTCTATATCTGTTGGATAACGCTGGCGAGATAGTCTTTGATAAGCTCCTGATAGAGATTATAAAGAGAATGTATAACTGTGATGTATTAGCTGTTGTTAAGGAAGGGCCGATCTTGAATGATGCGCTTCTAGAGGATGCTGAGGAGGTTGGATTAACATCGATTGTAAATGTCATAACGACAGGGAATGATCATATAGGTGTTGATCTTGCAAGTTCATCTAGAACGTTCAAAGATCACCTAGCCTCTTCAGATATGATTATTGCTAAGGGGCAGGGATGCTACGAGACTCTCTCCGAGATTGAATCTTCAATGGGGAAGCCTATCTTCTATCTTCTTAAGGCTAAATGCTCCATTGTAGCTCAGGATCTAAATGTTCCTCAAGGATCAAACGTAATCAAGTTTTCCCGCATTTGATCCCATTTACAGTATTCTGACACTCTCACCCACTAAAGCGAGGGGATTCATTTTGGTGCTGTGCAGTTGTAGGTTATCTTCTCTGGCATGCTTATTCCTTTAGATGTTCGTTTTGGGTCTTGGAGTGTTCGGCACGGTTTTATAAAGAAAGCAGCGGATTCACCTGAAGATTCTTCGTTCATAATAATGATGAAGACCAAGTCGAAAAGTTAACCTGCAACATAACGCCAAGTTTTATTATTTAGGAAAGATATGGTTATTCATTATCTTTCATTCGGTTCCCCTCATGATTGAGTGAAGGGGGATGTGATAATATTTTTTAGGATGTTCCCTTCCCTTTTAGGGTAAGGTTCTTGGAGGAGTGTATCTTTGGGTATTGACAAGATTGAGGAGAAGATTGAAAGTATACGGCATGGTCTTCTCAAGACTTTGGGTTATATCACATTCTTAATTTTCTCTCTATTTGCTATAAATTTCATCTTTGAATGGGCTTCCCTCGAGAATATTCCTGAGTCAATGCAGCCGTACAGTAATTTTCTACTATCCATTAAACCTTACATTGCATATATTCAGGCATTATTAATCTTTATCTTTGGGTATATGAGCGTCAGAGCTGTCAGTTCAATCGCTTTCTCGTATGTTAGGAGGGTTGCGGATTATCCTACTGCCGCAGCTATTAAGACGATAACTAAGATAGCTGGCTTAGCTCTTCTGCTTTCAATGCTGGCTTCGGTATTTAATGTTAATCCTGCTGCTGCCTTAACAGTTGGCTCTTTTGGAGGTTTAGTTGTTGGATTCGCAACGCAGACTATTCTTTCGCATGTTGTAGCGGGAATATTTCTTCTGCTGTCTAGACCTTTCAGGTATGGTGACACGGTTACTATCATGGGGAGAACCGGTAAAGTTAAGGAGATTACCTTGATGCATCTGGTTCTTGAGACGTCTGATGGAAGTGAGGAGATCCTAATACCCAGCGGATCCGTCGTTACCCAGATAATACAGAGACGTAAATCGAAGGAGACGGTTTGATGTTAAAGATAACCATAAACATGAAAAAGTAAAAGGTATTAAGAGGATTGCGTCTAAATTATCGTAGAAAAGAGAGTTTGAGAATGGCTCTGATGAAAGCCAAGTTTTCAACCTATGCTCTTCTAACTATTATTGTAATTGGATTGTTAGGGGCCTATCCTCCGGTTGAATCATCAAGTTCTACAACGTCAGACATCTATGAATTCGGTTTCGTAGTTAATGATGATGGCTTGGCAACAGTAGATATAAACTTTACTAGTAGTAGGAGGCTTGGGGAGTCATGGCTTATCATTCCTAAATTTCTAGAGTACATCAACTATACGGTTAATGGTAAAATAACCAGTTTCAGATTTGAATCGACAGAGAAGATGTTCAATATCGATCTATACTTCTATAAAGTTTTAGAGTTCTCGTTTAGGTCGGACAGCGTATTCCAGATGCATATAAAATTCAATTTCAGTAATGCGGCCATGATTATAGAGCCTGAAGGAGTCTTTCTTTCTCCGCAGATAGGCTTCGAACCTAAGAGTAAAGGGAGAGCCTATGTTCTTTTTCCGTTGAGCTTTAAGGTGAATAAGGCGTTTATTGGAGGCCTCTATAAACCCAGCTACATGAACTCTAACTATGTAAGCTTCGATGAGATACCTAATAGCCTGGTTCGGTTGGAGGTTGAATTCACAGTTGATAGGCCTCCTAGAATGGTTGATATTAAAGGCGGAGTTTTCACATTTAGAACGGTTACTAGATATGAAAAGTACGCTAAGGATATATTGGCGTTATATAAGCTGGTCTATGGAAACCTTACGTCCCTGTTCAATGTTACATTAGGTAATGTTAACGTTGAATTTTTTGTTCCAAGCCTCGAAACTCTATACTCAATCGGCGGATATGTCCCCTTCAATGGAGGTGAACTGGGTGATATACACATAAACATATTCTATACAAGATACGTTAAAGGATACATTGAGATAATTGCTCTTCATGAGCTTGTCCATCACTTCTTATGGAAGGCCGGTGTTGATCCCCAAAACCTATTATGGTTCCATGAGGGTCTAGCTCAGTATATAAGTATTAGTATTGCCCTTAAAATAGGTTATGAGGGAGCTTCCTTCTTTAAGGATGATTTGGAAAGTAATATACCGAATATAGGGGTTGGGAATCTAGGATATCTTCAGGGATGGACTCCTACGAGAAGAACTGAGAATCTTGGCAAGTTGTATGTTGCTTCCTATTATGTTGTGACGAGGCTGGCTGAACCTTATCATGGCCTAGAATATTACGCCCGTTTCTTCAGGATTATCCATGGGATCAAGGTGAGAGATAATGATGAGCTCGCATATTACCTAAGCCTTGCAGCTAATGAAACAGTTGTTCCAAGGCTGAGGAGATGGGGTTTCATGGTTGAGGATTTATATTCGTACTCAAGTCTCATTTTAGAAGCTGAGAGAGCTCTGCAGAGGATGAGCCCTCTCCTCCAACCATACAAGGTGATTGCTGAGATAATTTATGGCTGGGCTTTAAAGAATGCTAAGGCCGGCCAATTCAATGCTGCCTCAAGATATCTGCTTCTAACAATAGTTATTGTAAAGTTATCTCCTATCCTCTCAGTCTTGACGTTCTCAGCTCTCCTCTTTCTCCTTCTATTGTACTGTCTCAAATGGAAAGGGGTATTCATGGGAGATTAGAACTGGCTGAACATAATCCTCAAACTTTATCCTACATTAAATTCAGTTTTCGCTTTTTCATGTACTCTTCTGAAGAGGTTATTGCCATGCGTGTCTATTGATATGATTAGTGGACCGAAATCTTCAACTTCTAGGATCCATAATGCCTCCGGCATTCCTAAGTCGAGCCATTCTACACCTTTAACCTTCCTTATCGATTGTGCTGCTAATACAGCTGCTCCTCCAGTGAATGTTCCATAGACGCATCCAACTTTCTTCATCATCCTCTCAGTTTTCTGTCCCATTCCCCCCTTCCCAATTATGAGTCTAACCTTAAACTTCTCTATTATTGTGTGTGCATATTTCTCCATGCGTATGCTTGTTGTTGGTCCAGCTGCTATCGCCATCCATCCATCCTTAATCTTCCTCATTATAGGTCCGCAGTGATAGATTACTTGTCCGTTAACGTTTATGGGCAGGTCTCTTCCTTCCCTGAGGAACTTGGTTATTCTCTTATGTGCAGCATCACGTGCAGTAACTATTACGCCGGATAA
This sequence comes from Candidatus Bathyarchaeota archaeon, assembly GCA_015520475.1. Taxonomy (GTDB): domain Archaea; phylum Thermoproteota; class Bathyarchaeia; order Bathyarchaeales; family WAQA01; genus WAQA01. Next base: position 5,361 of record WAQA01000225.1, read on the forward strand.
ATAAACTACGTCTCCAACCTTGAGTTTTCTGATGTCTCCTTCTGTGAGAGGAGTCTTCAACTTGAATATTCTCATAAGGCCGTCACCAGACTAGATCTTATGGGTGATCCATTCGACTGTGCCGTCTAAGTATATGCGTGCGGTGGCTCTTCTAGCGCACCAGCATTGGAAGGCAACGGCTACCGGAAAGGATGCTGGATGTCTGCTGGCATATTCTATCTTCACAGATAGGGATGTTGTATCTCCTCCAAGTCCCATAGGACCTATCCCAGTCATATTTATCATATCAAGTAAATCTCTCTCTAGGTTGGCTATTCTCTCCTCTTTATGCGGTTTGTCTATCGGCCTCATCAGGGCTCTCTTGGCTAGGTGCATGGATATGTCCGCTCCTCCCCCCATCCCAACCCCGATTATTGTCGGCGGGCATGGTTTAGCTCCCGCCTCAATCACCGTCTCAATTACAAATTTTTTCATTCCATCTATTCCTTCTCCAGGAGTTAACATTGCTAATTTACATGTGTTCTCTGATCCTCCCCCTTTTGGGAGGACAGTTATCTCTAAATATTTATCCTTGATTATCTGCCAGTTTATGAATGGCACGTTAACCCCTACATTATCTCCTATATTCTTCTGGTTTATTGGGTCGACAGCGTTTGGTCTCAGCGGAACCTCAGCTGTTGCTCTCCGAACAGCTCTTATGAGTGCTTCCTCAATAATGTTTAATGATGGAAAATCGGGGTTCACCTTTAAATAGAATGTTATCAGTCCTGTGTCTTGGCATATGGGTCTCTCTAGATCC
>WAQA01000226.1 GCA_015520475.1 Candidatus Bathyarchaeota archaeon
GATCATGAATAAGATAGATGTGCTTCCAGCATCTAAGAGAAAGCCTGCTGATACACTCTTAACATTGGCTGATAGAAATATGACGAACACTGAATTCCCAAATCATCAATGGAATGTTCTCAAAACCTCAAGAGAGGAGGGCTTCAATCTTGAAGATTACAGAAACTCTATAATGAGGAAGGCTGATCCAGAGGTTGTTCAGAGACTATTACGGCTGGAAGACTTCCGTAGAGCATATGAACTAACACCTGAGGTTGTTAAGGTCCTAAGAGAGGTGGGCATAGAAGGAGACTTCGGTGAGGGAGGATTAAAGGTTGAGGAATGGCCCAAATTCGGATCAGTAATTAAAACCATGAATCAGTTCAGAAACGCCTATGAAGAGTTCAAGGTGAAGGCTATAGAAGCCGTCAAAGAAGTATTCAAAAAATAAATTCTAAACAACACTTTATTTTTGTCTTGAATGAAAGAAATTTCCCAGTCCCAAATTTCTATTAAATCCGCAAGTTCTATTTGATTACGGTGTCTCTTGTACATTAGTATATATGTGCCTTCCAGAATCTCTTTTGTCAGCTGGAGATCATGTCATCCTAAACTTGTAGTGGTTAAGGTGTTGACTGAACAGATGAATCCATAAACCTCAACTATGAACTCTTCAGGAGATGAATGTCCTGCTTAAGCCGGATTCTCTATTGGTTAATTGGTACAGGCTGGAGGATGCCTACGAATGATGCTGGTAACTTCTGATGCTATGTCATCCATCTTACAATTCTTCCCTTCCGGGTGAGGGTATAAGTAATTAATCGGATAATGGAGCGCTAATGTTGGCGATAGTCGATTTCCTATTTTAGGACTGAAATATCCATTTTTATGCTAAAATCGTAAGAAAAATATAAATATAGTGGTGATTTATAGTTAAAAATAACAATAAAAAAATGGTGAGATGTGCATTGGCCGTTAAAGAGATGACTGAAAACAACTTACGAAGCGCATATGCAGGGGAAAGTCAGGCTCATATGCGCTACCTAATATTTGCAGATCAATCTGAAAAGGAGGGTTTCAAGAACATATCTAGACTGTTCAGGGCTATTGCCTTCTCAGAGAAGGTACATGCAACGAACCATTACCTAAACATTCTCAGTAAGGGTGGAGCCCTAACAGTTTCAGGGGCGCTTTTCGGTACAAGAAGTACAGTTGAGAATCTTAAAGCAAGTATAGATGGAGAGAACTTTGAAGTCAACGAGATGTATCCTGCATATAAGACTGTAGCTAAACTACAAGGTGAATCTGAGGCGGAGAGGAGTTTTACATGGGCTCTGAAGGCTGAGATTGTCCATGCTGAATTGTATGGGAAGGCATTGGATGCGGCTGTTCAAGGTGTGGATGCTGATTTAGGAGAGATCCATGTATGCATGATTTGCGGCTATACGATTGAAGGTAAATCTCCAGATCAATGTCCAATCTGTAATGCATCCAGAGACAAATTTAAGACGTTCAAGTAGCTCTCAATTTATGTGTCGAGCAAATAATTACACTTCCTATTTTTTTGTTTATGGTTGAAAGTCTTATATATTACGCCCTTCTAGGTATAAGGTGGAGTGAATACTTCATGGTAGACGTTATTGATGTAAATGCGGACAATTGGAAAGAGGAAGTTTTAGAGTCTGATGTTCTGACGGTTGTTGACTTCTGGCATGATAGGTGTCCATGGTGCATAAAGCTTGAACCAATCATAAATGAAGTAGCGAAGGAGTACAGAAATAAAATAAAATTTGTGAAGTTGAATGTCTTGGAGAGTAATGAGAATAGAAACCTTGCAATGAAGTATGGGGTTATGAGCACTCCAACCCTCCTCTTCTTCTGCGCTGGAAGGCCAATAGAGGGCGTTGTAGGATTCATGTCGAAGGAGAAACTGGAGGCTATACTTGAAGACTTAATTGAGAGGCATAATGAATGTGTTAAACAGAGCAGCGAACTCGGTTAAGTCAACCTCTGAAGATACTTAAATGCTGATAATGCGGCTTTACATCCTTCTCCAGCAGCAACCACTATCTGCTTTTCAGGTACGTTAGTAACGTCTCCTGCGGCGAATAATCCGGAGAAACTTGTTTCACATCTACAATTTACTATGATCTCGCCCCATGGATTCTTCTCTACAAAGTCAACCACGTCAGAGTTAGGTGTAGATCCAATCTCAACGAATACTCCTTGGACAGGTAATGTAACCTTCTGATCTCCCATCAACACTTTTATTCCAGCTACAACATTATCGCCTATTATCTCTAAAACTTTTGTGTTTGTTAGAATTTCAACGTTACTTGAATCTTTCAATTTATCTATTAACACTTTATCAGCTCTAAGTTGCGGCGCGATCTCTATAAGCTTCACACTGTTAGCTATCTTTACAAGTTGGAGTGCAGCTTCTAACCCGGAGTTTCCACCTCCAATAACGGCGACGTCCAATCCTTCGAAGAGTGGTCCGTCGCAGGTTACACAATAGGTAACTCCTCTATTCTTGAGTTTTTCTTCTCCTGGAACATTAAGCTTCCTCGGCCTCCTTCCAGTAGCAACTATCACCGTCCTCCCTAAATAATCTGAATCTTCAGTTCTCACTTTAAAGATTCCATCTTCAAATTCTACTTTTACGGCTCTCTCCAGAAACAGATCAAACTTATACTTCTCAAGATGGCTTCGAAACTTTTCCGTAAGCTCTTCTCCAGTAATATACTGGAAGCCAGTGTAATTCTCTATCTCAGAAGAGAAGGATACTTGGCCGCCTATATTCATTGTGAGAACCATGAAATCCATGCTTTTCCTTGCGGCGTATATGGCAGCCGTTATGCCAGCTGGCCCAGCACCTATAATTATCAATTCATATTCATGCTTGTTCAACAGTTCTCTCCATCCACAAAATCTAAAAGAAGTAATCCTTCCATGAGTATAAAGATTATGCATATTCAAGTCATAAATTTAGACGACTAAAACAATGCTTATATTGATTGAATGCTTAGCTTAATCCAAATGTTCCAACAGAGTTGAGGGATATGCGTAAAGTTTTGATTATGGTTGATGATGGGGTTGAGGATTCAGAGTTTATCTATCCATATTATCGACTCCAGGAGGAAGGTTACGAGGTTGATGTTGTCGGGTCTAAGGCAGGGGAGACCTACACTGGAAAGTATGGCGTCCATATAAGATCTGATGTCTCACCTGAGGATGTTAATGTAGACGTTTATGACGCTATAATAATACCTGGAGGTAGGGCTCCTGATAGGATGCGAATAAATAAAGGAATGGTTAGAATCGTTAAGGAAGCATATAAGAAAGGTAAGGTTATAGCAGCAATCTGTCATGGCCCCCAAATGTTAATTGAAGCCGATATTATACGGGGTAAGAAGGCTACTTGCTGGAAGTCTGTAGTGACAGATTTAAAGAATGCAGGTGCATCTTTTGTGGATGCACCTGTAGTCATAGATGGTAATATAGTGACTTCACGTTTCCCAGCTGATCTTCCCAAATTCTGCCATGGAATAATCAGTCTACTCAAGAAGGACAAAGAATAAATGATTATGAGATGCTGGAAACCTGAAGAGGCGATAAACTAGGCCCGTCTCTACAGACTATAAAAGGCGAGATTGTGGAGATTTTCAGCTTTTATTCTCCTTCTCGTTGAGGCTTTTACATCGTCAAAACTTCAATATTAAGATGGTCTAGGTGGATGTTCATCTCTGCTTCTTTCTGAATATTCTGGCGGCTTCTATTAATCGTTCCAGTTTAGCTATGGAGGCTGCAAATCCAAGTTCTCTGGAGCCGTTCACAATCAGATTCTTGAAGCCGCAGTCAGGCGTGAATATTAGATTTCTCCCGAACCTCTCAGCTTTATACATCACATTTAAAATCTCGTCGACGCTCTCTATCCTTGGGTTTCTGCTTGATACGCATCCTACAGATAATATCTTGCCGCTTGATATAATATCCTCTGGGTTATAAATCTCAAAGTTTTCTGGGGAATCAAAGAATTCATGGCTTAAGAAGTCAAGCTTAGTTCTTAAGAGCGTCTCTGAAAGTTTAGGTGAAAGTCTACCGCAGATATGGGTGCCAACCACCGTATCTCCACAAGAAGCCTTAAGGAGATTGAAGATGTCAATTATGAATTCCTCATCATAATCAAATAGAGTTCTCCTTCCCAGTATAATCGTTAATATTGGTTCATCGATCGATACCATCGATGCTCCTGAGGAAATAGCTCTACAGCTCTCACTTATGATCTCAGCAAGTTCGCTTACATATTCAGCTTCTGATATTGCCGTGTCAAATGGGAAGCCAAGTTTATCCTTAATCTTCAGATATGAGGCTAATGTGAAAGGTCCGGTTATAGATGCTTTAAGCTTAACCTTACCCAATAAGCCCTTCTCTTCCAGATAATTCAATGTCCACTTATATGGTTCTAAACCTGGCGGTTTAGATGGTTTTTCAATGTGATCCTCAAGACGGTACTTGCCGTTCTTCTTTATTACTCCGCATCTCTGCTCCGCTAGATCGTCAAGGAACTGCTTTCCCATCTCAGTTAGCTGCGGATAATTTGGGAAGTCCACGCCAATCCTTATGAGAGATTCTATGCATCGCTCTCTATTCACATATGAATCCTCAAGCGGAAAACTTCCAATCGTAGCTGTGTATATACCATTAATCCTCAGTTTTCATCCCTAGAGGAAAGGAGAGTTCCCTGTAAGAAAAATCTTTCCTTTATGGTGAACTCGACTGTATGTCTCTCCTTTAATGGCTTGATCTGAATCTTCTCTTGTCTCCCCTTAGCTTATTGATTGAAATAGATCTTCGATATGCCAGTCTCTCCGGCATCTTCTGTATGCAACGGTGAAAATGGGAATCATCAGTTGTTGGATGTCTCTTCTAGAAGGTTACGTCTGAACCATAATCCATCTGTCATAGACTGCTTGTGTCCGAATAGAATTTTATTTAGATTAGGATTGGTGGGCCGGGCCGGACTTGAACCGGCGACCCTTCAGGGTTCCCATAACCATTCTGCGCATCCTGAATATGTATTTGTCAGGCAGATGTCCTAACCAAGCTAGACGACCGGCCCATCCATCAACCATCTTCTTATTAATCTGCATTATGACAGATATAATTTTTGTATCTTCATGATGGTCTGTATTCTTCGTCCTCTAATATTTTACTCTTCATTATTGATCTGGCCAATAATCTTGCAACTCTTAAAGGCTCTGGAACAGCGCCGTTAATGGTAAATCTGTTCAGGATGCCCCTTGCCTCTCCCTTCTTCATCTTAAGGAATCTAACATAGACCCGATGGCCCGTGCGGATCTTTATGGCTGTTCTAGGGCCGTTCCTACGGTAAACTTCAACTCTCTCCTTATAGTCATCCGGAAAGATGTTCTTGAAATGTTTCTCTAACCCTTCAGATTCTTTATATGTTACGCATAGAACTGGAAGATCCGTTTCTTCAGATAACCTGTTGAGATCTATCACGTTATACCAGCTGATCACGCAGCCGTTTAGAAGCAGAATGTTTATGTCGTTCCTTTTAAGGTTGAGATACATCTCTATGATTCTCTCTGTTGAATCCATCCCTCCAACTTTAACTCTTGTAAATGTGAATCCGTCTATTATGAGATCTGTTCTCATAACTACTCCTGCTAAAGTTGATCTTCCATCCTCTCCTTTAATAAAACTCTCTGATATTCCAAGAGCTCTTATACCCTTCTTATGGGCGTGTAGGCGCAGCTGTCCTCCCCCTAAAGAGAATATTGGAGGGCTATGGGTATGCTGCTGTTATGTTAAGTTTCTTTCACCCATTAAAACTCGATTTCTTCTCCTGGTTTAAGCAGTATTACGTTGATGTCTGGTTCGGCTTCAATCTTTCTCTTAAACTCTTCAGGGTTAGTGTCCCATCTATGCATCGGTATAACATGTTTAGGTTTGATTGCTAGAGCTGCCTCTGCAGCTTCAGGATTGTCCATTGTGTAGGTGCCGCCTGACGGAAGCAATGCAAGGAAGATATCCTTTAGATTCTTCATTTCAGGGATGAAGTCCGTGTCTCCGGCGTGATATATCCTCTTCCCATCCACTGTAATGATGTATCCCACCCCTAAACCTTTAGGGTGAAACGGGTTTCCAGGAGACCTAAACCTTTTATAGTTGTAGGCTGGAAACGCCTCTACTGTTATGTCTCCTACGGAGATCTTCTCTCCAGGATTGAGAGATTTTATCTTCCAGTTTATCTTTGAGGCGCAGTCTTGCGGAGCTATCACTACACTGTCATCTTTAAGTATTCTTTTGAGTTTAGATGTGTCGCAATGGTCGAAGTGAGAATGTGATATGAGGATTAAATCGGCTTTCTCTTCATATTCCCCTTCATATGGATCCATATAGATAATCTTGTTGTCCGTCTTTATCTTGAAGCTAGCGTGACCTAACCATTTAATTGAGAAAACCATCCTTATAAGTCACCTTCCCAATTATCTAGTATTGTTCTGGATGGAGATAAGTATTATGGATCCATGTTTAGGATCCCCTATTATATGGAGGCTTCTGATTTGACATGGATCCTGAAGATTCCTAAACCGTTCTCAGGCGGTTTGATACTCTCATATAAATGCACGAATGTTTGTAGACATTGTCTGTATGCTTCTTCGCCTAAATGGAGGGGGGATTGGATAAGTATCGGTGATGCTGAGAGAATATTGTCCCAGCTGGCTGAGATTATGAGGGAGATATATCCGAGAGGATTCAACGATGTAGGGGTTAATGTTGGATTACATTTTACTGGTGGAGAGCCCTTCCTAAACTTTAATCTCTTACTCGGACTGGTTAAATCGGCAGATAGGCTGGGGATACCTTCAATATTCGTTGAGACGAACTGTTTCTGGTGTGTAGATGATTCAGTAACTGAAGAGAGATTCTTAACGCTTAAAGATGCTGGTTTAAGAAGTGTATTGTTAAGTGTTAATCCTTTTGTTGTTGAGCAGATACCGTTCGTTAGGGTTGAGAGGGCTATAAGGATAGGTGAGAAGGTCTTCGGCGGGAGGATAATGGTGTATAACCCGATATTCTATGATCAATTTAGGAGACTTGGTGTCGAGGGAACATTACCATTCAAAGAATATATGGCGAGAATGAAACGTGTGGATCCTGTAAGCCTACGCCATGGTCTCTCATTCTATTCGATACTGCCTATGGCGAGAGCTGCATATATGCTTGGCTACCTATATAGAAAGTATCCAGCAAGACACTTCTTTAATCTATCCTGTATTAATGATTTGACGAGGAACTGGCATATTCACATAGATAATTACTGCAATTACATCCCGGGTTACTGTGCAGGAATATCCCTTGGAGATGCAAGAGACATTGATGGGATATGTCAGGGAATAGATTTGGATGATCACCCAGTCATCGGTATGCTTGTGTCTGATGGAGGGATTGGAAAATTATATGACTTCGCTGTTAAAGAATTTGGTTATCGTGAACTTGAGGAAGGATACATCTCAAAATGTCATCTATGCGTTGATATTAGAAGATGGATAGTCCAGCAGACTGATGAGTTCAGAGAGCTTAAACCTGTTGAGTTCTATCTGCATTTGGAGGAGAGCGTCGAAGGAAGCAGCACATCATAATACTCTTGGATTCATTATTATAGGATAGATATGCTATAGTGGAATCAGAATAACCCTTAAAAGCAGGAGGGCACCCCTAAATTATTATTGAACCAATATATCTCAGCAACGGAATAAGTTAATGGTATGGAAGGTTTCAGTATAATAAAGAATCCGCCGCATGAAGGTTTATGTTGTACGTTGATGGCGGAAAAGTTGAGGTGTTGATGATTCGAAGAAGATTTATTGAGGATTATATGGTTGATGCTGGCTTAGTCATCCTTCTCCTATCAGCCGGTTTCATCTTTAACTTATGGGTCTTCTTCAGGAGTCGACTTATAACTGGGATAGATGGGCCATACTATCTGATTCAGGTTAAGAGTTTATTGGAGAAAGGAAGTCTTGTCTATGGAGATCCTCCATTAACATTTCTCCTCCTAGCTCTCTTCTCTCTTCTCGCTGGGGATGTTATGGTTGGAGTTAAGGTTGGAACCTCATTTCTATGTGCTCTCTCCACGGTGCCCGCATACTTTATTATGAGAGGGGTTACTGGTAGGAGGGCTGCCGGTTTATATGCGATGCTCCTTATCATCTTCTCAGCTCCATATGTGAGGATGATGACTGACTTCATAAAGAATGCTGTCGGCATCTTCTTCCTGCTGTTGTTTCTATATTACCTTCATAATTTGGCGTCTTCAAGGAGTAGTAAACTGAACATTTTTCTGTCTTCACTTCTACTCGTATTAACCGGGATGACCCATATCCTTGATTTTGGAGTTGCTCTCCTATACTTAGCGCTCTACGTGATAAGTACCCTACTGTTTAATAGGAAGTCGTCGTCCTTCCTTTTAAGTGCAGGTGTAATCTTGTCTGTGGCCTTAGTATTCTCATTTGTGGCCTATATCTTCTTTAATCCGTTGTTCACAGACTTTAACAAGTTTATTTCTTTCCTGCATGATCTCTTCTCGCCGCAGAGGCGATATCCCCCTCCTCATCCAATCTTGAAACCTAAACGTCCCCTTCCAGTAGTGCCTTTCTCTCTTCCGATAATTGGAGGGTGGGGTGTGATTGTATCTGTACTACTTTCAGGAGCCATCCTATCTCTCTATCTCTGGATGAGGAAGGATAAAGAATCTTTTCTTCTCCTATTTTCATCGACGGTGATGGGGATAATTATGTGTTTCCCATTGATACCAAGTAAGTATCTTGGAAGGTTTATGTTGATGTTTCTTTTACCGTCCTTCATAATAGTTAGTTATTCTATATCGTTTATCGATAAGGTTTTGAGGAGGAAGGTTGGTTCCCTCATTCCCTTTATCATATCCTTTCTAATAATCTCTCTGTTTGTTATGCAGGGTGTCAATGTGGCTTTTAGAGCTCGTTCAACAATCACATATTCTGCCTATCTTGATCTGGTTGACATGAAGAAATATCTGCCTCCGAACTCCATAATTATAGTTTCGAAGAGGATAGGTTATTGGGTTCAGTACATAGATGAGGTTGAAGTTTCAGGATTCTCCCCTGTCCTCTGGCGATTATACCCTCACGTGTTTGGCTTATACTTTAAGGATAAAACTCCGAATATTCCCTCCTCTAAGATAGTATTTGTTGGGAGGATATTTGTGCTTGTGGAGCTTCCTCCGCCAAGAGTGGTTCTAGAGAGGAGTGAAGCTTCTAGGGAGGCTGGTGTATAACTCTCTCTGTCATCTGCTAGAGGTTTCTAGGGAAGTTCCAATGGTAAAGCATTATTATTGATGATTAGAATTTTACGTGATTCTATTGAATGCTAAAGATTATAATTTCTGGATATAAAGCTCTTAACTTTTCCGGTGAAGTTTGCTATGTTCTTCTCAATGAACTTTTCAGTGCTGTCCGGCATTGACTCAAGATTTCCCCTTATCTTTGCGAGTATTCTCTCTTCGTTTTGAGGCAGATTAGCTCTTTTTTCTCGATATCCTTGCTCTATTACCTTTAGGGATGATAAGGCGGCTTCCCTCGCCCTCAAATAATAATCGTCTGGATATCTTATTATTGCTTCACCTATCTCCCATGCGCCTTTAGGTGTGAGGACGAGAACCTGTGGATCAAGAGGGTTTGCTTCAACCAGTAAATCTTTAAGTTCATGTTCGAACCCTCCTTTTAGAGCTTCGTTCATTAGCATTGTATCGTAGCTCAGAATCTCAGTGAAGACTTGTGGGGCCCATCCACCATATAACTTTACATTCTCAACCTGTTCATTTGACCATAGATCACATGCTGCCGCCGCCACGTTACCGACGAGGCTGCTGTGGGCTGACGCGCTTGTTTTCCCCTCCATCGACATTGGGAAGCCGGTTATTGCCTTCACTATTATGTTCTCGTAGCCGCAGTCTTTTCCAGGGCCAGTGGCGCCTTCTTCATAGGCTACCAGTGACCTTGCCGCTCCGATAGCTCGGACAACAGCTGCGAAGACATGTGATATGATTTTGTTATGTAATCCTCCTGCCAGTATCATCGCTGTGTTACTATGCGCGCAGTCAGTATCTCCTCCAGCTATAACCTTATGTTTACTTGCTACATTAACTATCTCCCGCCATAGAAACTCCATGTCCAAACTTCCAAGAACCCCAACAGAGAATAATACGCCGTTAATGTCCTGTCTTAAAACTGCATAGTTAAAAACCTCTTTTCCGCCTATGGATTCGATGGAGAGGACGTCCGCGCCATTCCGGGCTGCTTCATCAAAAGATTCAAGCATTAAAGATATCTCATCACCGTTCCTCATGTCCCCTTCAAACTCTCTTATGTCGGCTACTGTTACTCGGAGGGCACATCTCAAATTATACTCTTCAGCATACTCTTCCATGATGGACTTCTGTATGCATGTTATTTCTCCTCCAAGCTTAGGTTCCTTCGTTATCTGAAAGGTCTGTTCTGTTTCGAGCTGTATGGAGTTCAATCCGAGATCAACTGCACGTTTAAGAATGTTCTCTGTTATCTCCGAATATTCCTTCTTTATTGATTCTGGATTGTCCTTCTCCCGCCTAGGAAAATATTTTATTTCAGGTATCACTTCTCCACTGCCAACTTCAAGGTTTAAGCCATACTTTAATGGATGACTGCTTATTCCAAAAGTCAAGTCTTTCCATGTCTTCACCTGCATCTCTGTAAATCTATGAGGTTTAGACACGTCAATCACCTAGGTTAAACCTTTTAAGTAATAAACATGATATAAATTATTTGTGGTTAGATTGGTCTCTTGTATGCTTGGAAGAAGAGACTGCGATTTACAGAGGAGCTTCTCATGGTTTAATGTTCTTTCATATCCAAGCTCCTTCTGCCTTGAATGCAGATGGTTAAGGAAGGCTGCTCTGAACCTAGAGAAATCCTAAGTAGTAATGGTTAATCAGGGAATCCATATTCTTCTTTACGGGGAATGGTGGATCCAGTAATTTTTCATTAGATTATTGATCCAATGCAGTGCATTATTTCTGTTTTGATGGAAGGTTACGGTTTTGAAGCGGTAAACCTCAGCTATCACAGTTAAGAATCTAAAAAATAAGGGTGAAGAGGATTATTTGCCAGATTAACCGTTAATGTTTAAGTAGCTATCTTTATTGCTTGGGCTGGGCATTGAGTCTCACATGCTAGACACTGTATACATTCATCTTCTCTTGCAGGATCAGATTTCTTCTCAGAAGTTGGATGTCCAGGAGCGTCAGCCCATTCGAAAACGCCTACTGGACAGACATCTATACAGACTCCATCTCCAGTGCATAGATCCCAATCAACAGCTACGTTGGTTCCATGTATGCCTAGCTTCTCTGGAGGTTCAACAGGTCCCCATACTTTATGTCCATTATGTTCCCCTACAACCTTCCTGTTCTTCTGGAAGTCTGGATCTATAGGCAAGACTGTTCACCCGTTGCTTATAGCGGGAAGCGTAAATATTAAGGTTTCTGCCTCTCCTATATCCTCCTCTGATAATTCTTTCGCTGAGGATATGGGCATCATTAGAATCTAGAGATGGATATTATTGGTTTCCGGTGGCTACGAGGAGGTTTCTTCCAAAACTTTCTGCTCTCACCGGAAAGATCCGCATTATGTTGTTTGGGGATGCTGTTTAAGGAGGCCTTTAGAGAACTCTTCACTTAGTTCTCATTAGAGGGGGTGCCTATGTCTAGGGTGTATTGAAAGGAGGAATCGTCTACTCTTCCTTATGTTTATAAATAGCGTATAGACTCTATTTTTATCAAAGTCTGAATGTTTGGGGAGAAGATGATGAGTGAGGGTTTATTTACTGAGGATGAGATTAAAGAGGATATCTGCAGGGTGATGTCTACTCTATATCAGAAGGGACTTATCTCAGCTATCGGCGGGAATGTGAGTGCAAGGCTTCCTGGATCAAAGGAGTTCTGGATTACGCCGAGCGGAATCTTTAAGGGTCAATTATCAGTTGATGATCTGGTGAAGGTTGATTTACAGGGTAACGTTGTTGAGGGTTTCCTCAAGCCTTCTATTGAGACGCCTATGCATAGGGCAATATATAATGAGCGGTTAGATGTAAATGCTGTAGTTCATGCTCATAATCCAGTGGCCACTGGACTGGCTCTTTCAGGGATGGAGATTAAGCCGATAACGGTTGAGGCTGTCTTAACCCTGAGAAAGGTTCCCATAGTTCCCTTCGCTTTTCCGGGAACTGAGGATCTGGCTAGGATCGTCGCTGAGAACATAGCTGGTGTTAGAGCCTTAATACTTCAGAATCACGGAGTAATCGGTTTAGGCTTTAATCTGGTTGAGGCTGAGGCTATCGTTGAGACTCTTGAGGAGGTAGCGTTAACTCAGCTGGTTGCATCCCATTTTGGGAAGCCTAAACTCATCCCTGAGAAGGATATGGAACTAGCCAAGAGACTCTATAAGATATGAGGGTTGACTATGATGGATAAATGGTTCGGTTATGCTGGTAGAATATTAAGGGTTAACCTTACCAATGGAAAGATTAAATTTGAAGAGTTAAGGCTTGAAGATGCTAGGATGTTTATAGGTGGAACGGGATTAGCAGCTAAGATAATCTATGAAGAGGTTGACCCTAAAACTCTTCCCTTCGACCCATCAAATAAGCTGGTGTTTATGAATGGGCCGTTAACAGGAACTATAGTTCCATCATCCTCTAAGTATGCTGTATGCGCCAAGTCTCCGCTTACAGGGATATGGGGTGAAGCTCATGCCTCAGGCTTCTGGGGAGCCGAGCTCAAATCAGCAGGATTCGACGGTGTAATAATCGAAGGGAAATCTAAACGTCCAGTTTATCTAAGAATATTCGATGATGAGGTTGTATTGGAGGATGCTTCTCATCTCTGGGGTAGTGGATGCATAGAATGTGAGGATATGATTAAGAGCGATCTAGGTAGAGATGTTAAGGTGGCCTGTATAGGTCCAGCTGGAGAGAAACTTGTCCGCTTCGCATCTATAATTAATGATGGCGGTAGGGCTGCTGGTAGATGCGGTATGGGCGCTGTTATGGGCTCCAAACTTCTTAAAGCCATAGCTGTTAAGGGTACGGGTAAAGCGGAGATCTATGATTTTGACCGATTAAGGAGGATGATAATCCGTCTATATCCTGTTCTGATGTCTTTCCCCTCAACTCAGATACAATCCTCTTATGGAACGAACGGTGAGATGGCCTCGTTCTATGAATACGGCGATGTTCCAATAAAGCATTTCACTTTGGGTTCTTGGGAGGGCATAGAGAAGATAGATGGGGAGTATATGGCTAAGACTATTGTTAAGGGTCAGAGAGCCTGCCTTGGCTGTCCAATAGGATGCTGGAGATATGTTGAGGTTGAGGATGGAAGGTTCGCCGGGGTTAAGGGTAAGGGTCCTGAATATGAAACTGTAGCCTCATTTGGCTCGTTACTTCTAAATGATGATATAAGGGCGATAGCTAAAGCGAATGATATGTGCAATCACTACGGGCTTGATACGATATCGACAGGTGTAACTATAGCATTTGCTATGGAATGCTATGAGAAGGGTTTGATTGGAAGGGATGATGTTGGATTGGAGCTGAGATGGGGTGACTCAGACGTTATATTGGAGCTTATCAGGAGGATAGGTGAACGTGAAGGTTTCGGAAATATACTTGCTGAGGGAACGCGGATTGCATCGGAGAGGATAGGTGGTTCAGCTAAGGAGCTTGCCATGCATGTGAAGGGACTTGAGATTCCAATGCATGATCCGAGAGCGTTTAAGGGTATGGGCCTCCAGTATGCGACTTCTAATAGGGGTGCATGTCACCTGCAAGGTTTGGTTCTCAGGGTTGAGCAGGGTGAACGTTTCCCGGATCTAAAGATATATGAAAGAGTTGACAGGTTTGAGGTTAAGGGTAAGGGACGTATAGTTGCCGTTATGCAGGATTGGAATGAGGTTCAAGATTCAGCTATAACATGCAAGTTTCTCGGAGTTTCACCTGGACACCTAACTACCTTTTATACTCTCACAACTGGAATTAGGGCTCGTTTACCAGATATTCTGAAGGCAGGTGAGAGAATCTTCAATCTGAAGAGACTATTCAATGTTAAATGTGGTGTGAGCAGGAAGGATGATGTTCTGCCTAGACGTTTCTTGGAGGAGCCGTTGAAAGATGGAGGTGCGAAGGGACAGACTGTGAACCTCGATTATATGCTGGATGAATACTACGAGTTCAGAGGATGGGATCCTAATGGTATTCCTAAAATCGAAAAATTGAGGGATTTAGGTATTATATAAATATGTTATCCTCTTCTTTTCTCTTCAATTATCCTCTCAAGATATTCCTTGCCCAGTCCAATCTCCTTCCATGCGTCTTCGTAGGGCCATATGTCCATGCTTAAGAATCCTCTATAGCCTATTCTCCGTAAAGCTTGGATGAAAGGTTCAAAGTTATGTACTGATCCAGGCGGTAGATCCCTGTCCCAGTCACCATAATTATCATCTATATGGACATGGAAGAGTTTCTTCCTGAGCATCTCGGTAACCGTTGGAAGATGTTCTCTGGCTACGATTGCATGTCCAGTGTCAAGTAGCGCCCCTAAACTTTCAGAGTTCACTTCTTGTATAGCCCTTAATGTACTGTCGGCGTTATTAAGTATGTTTTCAGGTTTATATTCTAGAGCTATCTTCACCCCGTAGTCTTCAGCTACCTTGACGCATCTTGAGATAGTATCTATGAAGTATCTCCATGCTTTCCAGTACTCCATCTTTAGGGGGATCGTTTCTGAACCTGGCCATACACCTAAATATTTACAGTTTAGATCCGATGCTGCTTTTGCTTCCCTCTCTATTCTCTTGACGATTTCGTCACGTACCTTATGGTCTGGGTTTGTGTATACTGGACCTGACCAGACATATACGTTGTCATTGCAGCATATATTCGCCACTTCTAAGCGGAACCTTCCCACTTCATCTTTGATCCTTTCTATTCTGGAAGCCGGGAAATCATCTATATTCCATATTACAAGTTCAACACCGTCAAATCCCATCTCTCCAATCCTTCTTATGGCGTCTTCGGTCTTCATTTTTAATCCACGTGTCTGGGATGGGCCGAATCCTGGTCTAGCAGCCTCAAAAGCCCACGTTAAAACGCTTAATTTGAACATTGCTGATCATCCCCAAAGTAGATATCAAGCGTTGTAGGTTATATAAAAAACTGTTGAGTTCAGGGCTATCTAAAAATTAGAATCGTTAAATATTCCTTTAATTCTTTCATGTATCCTCTTATATGTGTTGTAGTATTCATCGTATGTGCGTCCAGCCTCTTCATCCGGCATGTATACTTTCCTCTCCCTATAAATCCTGTTGACTGCTTCTTCAGCGTCTTTGTATGCTCCTATCCCTATCGCGGCTAGTGCAGCGGCTCCAAGTGCCGCCGCCTCAGTTACGTCTGGAGCGACAACTCTTGTCTTTGTTATGTCAGCCTTCAATTTCAGCCAAAAATCTGATTTAGCCCCTCCACCGATAGCCCTTATCTCAGAGACTTCTATTCCATATTCCCTTATAGCCTCAATGTTTCTTCTGAGCTCATATGTTAATCCTTCCAGTATAGCGCGGATAACTTCTCTTCTTCCATGTGCGAGGGTGAAGCCGATGAATGTGCCTTTCATCTTCCTATTGAAGGTTGGTGTTCCGCATCCTTCAAAGTATGGTAGAAGGAAGAGGCCTAATGATCCCTGAGAGGCTCCTGAAGCCTCTTCAGTTAGGATATCATATACGTCAACCCCTAACTTCTCAGCTTCTCTTCTCTCTTTATCTGCAAAATTATCCCTGAACCATCTTAAGATGACTCCTCCACTTGGATTAAATCCGAACATGAAGTATCTGTCTTTAATTACGTAGCAGTGGATAGCGAATCCCTGAGTTCTCATCTTCCTGTCCATTATAAGATTGTTCTGTACGGTGGCTACACATTCAACTGTTCCAGTTGCATCCATTAAAGGACCGCTTCCCGTTATTCCTGCTCCGAGGGCGCCGCATGGTTGATCATGTCCTCCTGTGATGATCAATGTTCCCTCTGCTAGTCCAGTTTCGTCGGCTGCTTCACCATTCAATTCGCCGATAACTTCTCCTGATGGATGTACCTCGGGAAGTAGATTCTCATCTATTCCCGCTGCTTCAAGGATGTCCTCTGCCCATCTCTTTCTTTTTATGTCGAACATCATTGTACGTGTTGCAAGGGAGTAGTCTATTACTGGTCTGCCGCATAGCTTAAGGTTGATGTAGTCTTCCCAGCAGAGGAACATGTACGTTCTCTTATATATTTCAGGTTCATTTTCACGTAACCATTTAATTTTTGGGAGGGTATAGATTGGCATGGATGACATCAATGGTTGACCGGTGATGCGGTAAATTTCATCTGCGCCGAGGTTCTCCTCTAACCATCTGGTCTGCTCCTTTGCTCTTGCATCGAATGTTGTCATGCTCCAGTATAGCCAATTTCCATTCCTGTCTATTGGAATGAAGGCTTCTCCTAGGACGCTTGTGGATAACGCTTCTATCCTTCTCGGATTCACCTTTCCATTCTTAATGCTTGCTCTTATAGTCTCCCTGATTGCATTCCAAACCTCATCTGGATTCAGCTCCGACCATTCAATCCTTCTATGATAAAGGTTATATTCTCTATAGGCGGATGAGACGATTCTACCTTCCAAATTGAAGATTACAGCTTTACATCCTGTTGTTCCGACGTCCAATCCCATCAGATACATTCATGCTTCTCTCCACAATTCAAAGATTATCCTTCAGTCAAGAGATTAATCTTTCCGTCTTAACTATGTGTTTAGGCGTTGTTTTTCCATTTGTAGGTTGTAGATCCTCTGAAATTGTAGATTCGCCTGTATATGTGGAGGGTTACGGTTAAACGTTGGAGACCTCCCTGCTTTATAGATGGAAGTTAATGAAATAACCTTATTAGGCTAGAAAACTATAAATTCAATATGGTTAAATATTGATTAATATATAAGTTGAGGAAGGGATGAAAGATGTCTGGTGGTGAATTAGCTATAGCTGCAATGCATAGATTATGCAAGAAGGCTGGGGCTGAGAGGGTTAGCGAGTCCGCGGCTATCGAACTTGCTAAGGTACTTGAGGATTTAGGGATAAGGATTGGTAGGGAAGCAATAGACTTTGCGGTGCATGCTGGAAGGAAGACTGTTAAGGCTGAAGATATAAGGATCGCCGCTAAGAAGATTCTAAGCAGATAATTTATTAGAAATTTGTTAAGCCCTACTAAAATCTACCAAAAAATAAATAATTTGTTACATGCTTAACTGCTAAACTAAGCCGGGCGTCTCCGGTTTGAATTAGACTAGATTTTCAATGATGTATACCTGGATAATCCTTACAATAATGTAACTCCGTCAACTGTAGATTCTATTGTTTAATGTGAAGGTGAACCTCTAATCCTTACGTGGATGTGATGGGGGAACGAGATAAATCAGGAGTCTTCCTTCAAATCTGGAAGGGAACTCATAAAGATTATAAATTTTCTCCTCTAAAACTGATCTATGTTCTCTCTTTCACTTGCCCGGAGAGGTGTAGAGATATTCCTCCAGAGAAAAGTTCTGGTTGGTGCGTCTGGATAACTGGTCTTCCAGGCAGCGGGAAATCTACAATCTCCCATCTGTTACAGAGGAGATTGAAGGATAAAAATATTGATGCTCAGATAGTTTCTTCGGATATGCTCAGGAAGGTTATAACTCCAAATCCAAGATATACGGATGAGGAAAGAGAGATAGTTTATGGAGCCATAGTCTTCATCGCCAAGCTACTGACGGAGAATGGAGTTAATGTTATAATTGATGCCACTGCCAATCGTAGAAGGTATCGTGACAGAGCTAGAAGGGAAATCTCAAAGTTCATCGAGGCATATGTGAAGTGTCCACTAAACATATGTATTCAAAGAGAATCTAAGAGGAAGAGGCTTTATCATGCCCCTAAGGGCGTATATGAGAAGGCATTAACTGGGAAGAGTGGAACTGTTCCTGGAATAGGTGTTCCATACGAGGAACCTGAGAATCCGGAGGTAACGGTTGATTCTGAGAGGCTGAATCCGGAGGAGTGTGCGGAGAGAATACTTGAGGCTATATTATCTAGGTATGGCAGATGAATCTTACCGGCGGAGATTAATAGTTCCTATATGCGTATGATGTATGGGTTATTTCTCCTCTCTTCTCCTATGGTTGATATGGGTCCATGTCCAGGATATAACTTCACATCATCAGATAGAACAAGCAGTTTCTCCCTAATAGACCTGATTATCTCTCTATATGATGATCCAGGCAAGTCTGTTCTTCCAATGGAGCCGGCGAATAATGTGTCCCCTGAAAAGAGTATATTATCAATTAGGAGTGATATGCTGCCTGATGTATGTCCAGGAGTATACATAACCTTAAAGGCTAACTCACCAATAGATATTGTTTCATCATCCTCTAAGCAATGCTCTGCCGGAGGCGAGTATACTCTTGCTCCAATCAACACCGAGAGGTTCTTTTCAGGATCAAGAATCATCTCAGCATCCTTTCTATGTATTAATATTTCTGCTCCGGTCTCCTCCTTAATTAGACTGTTACCTAATATATGGTCGAAGTGACCGTGCGTATTAATCACATACTTCAATTTAAGATTCATACTTTTCAGTTGATCTAGAATTATGCGGCCCTCAGCCGATGAGAACCCTGGATCTATCAGTACAGCCTCAAGTCTCTCTTCGCAGCCGACAACGTAGCAGTTCGTCTTCAACGGACCTACAGTATACATTTTTATAATCATTTCATCCGCCGTGGAGCAGTGAAGTACCACCAAAATATCCGAAAAATAAGATAAAAAGGTTAACACGGTAAGTTTATTAA
>WAQA01000227.1 GCA_015520475.1 Candidatus Bathyarchaeota archaeon
GTTAAGAGTATGATATCGGATGCGTTGGTGCTTTCCCCTTCAATGGATCTCTCAACGGTTAAGGAGTCGCTTATGGATCTCTCAAACTTGAGGGATGCCCTTAAAGACGACGTTGTAAACCTGAAGAATATCATAAAGCTGCTTGTTAGAACTACGAATAAGCATTGTAAGGCGATAAATAGGATTATTGAGAGGATTAATAGGCGGTCTGAGGGAAAGATAGATCATTTTAAATCGACCTCTATGAAGGAGATTGAGAAGTTAAGAGGAGAATATGACCGTAAAATCATTGAGATAACGGATCAGGCAAGCAGTTTAATCCAGAACCTAAGCCAAGAGAAGGTTAGACTTGAATCCGAAAAGAAACGTTTAACCATATATCTGGATAGGTGTACAACGGAGATATCGGCTGCTAGGGAACGTGGAGAACCTGAAGAGGAGGAGAGATGGAAGGATGAGCTTGAGAAATGTAGGATGGAACTCTCTGAAATCGATAGGAGACTGGAGGAGATCGATAGGAGAATAACTGATGTTGAACCTTCCAGGGACCTTGAGATATCGAGGCTCAAATCTGAGTATAACTCACGTGTCGAGGAGATAATGTCTGGGTTGAAGGAGATAGAGGCTACAAGAGATGCTCAGATAAGGATGTATCAGCAATCCTTAAGTTCCCTGGAGGATTTAACGGCTAAGGTAATAGCTCAGATAAACCGTTTGATAGAGCTTAGGAATGCGGCGATTGAGGAGTTGAATGAGATGGGTCTCCCGCAGACCCGGAGGAAAGTGACATTGGTTCACCTTCCCTTCTATCTCGTATGTTGTAGACAGGACTTGAAGAGGCGCTACGTAACATTCGTTCCTTCAATAGCTAGTTCTCTCAGTGGAGTTACAAGGCTTAAAAGCGTCCTTAGATCCTTCAAAGTTAAAATCTTCTTTCAAGAGTTCTCGTTGCCCATTACAGGTTTAATAAACAGGTTTGTAGATTTAATAGAGGAGAACCCGATATTTGAGGAGAAGATCATCAATGCCTGCTGCAGAATTAATATCTTAAAGGTTAAGGACTTGAGAGATGAGGTTTCTCGGGGACTTGTGGAGTTGAAGGATGAAGGTTGGCTTACAGATGATGAATATGAACTGTTCCATAGACGTTTAAGGGAGATATCTGCTTAACATCCCCCATTAGAAGATACTCTTTATTTCTATCCTTTAGTTTCAGCATCATCTTCAGGGAGGACGCCTAAAATCTCAATAATCTCTAAACAGTATATTTCCTATATCTCTCTGGAACTTCAACTCTTCCCGCTAAATCCTTGATGAATCTGCTTAGGAGATGTGGACGGTCACTGTGAACCGGAAAGATCCTTTTAGGTTTTATGGTCTTTAATGTGTTGCGGAGCTGTAGTGGGGCGATATGGCCTGAGACGTGAACGTGGTATTGCGGTAACCCGTAATGCTCCAGCCAATTAATCAACTTCTCAAAGTCTATCTCCATCTCCTCATTGAATGGTTCTGATGCTGAGAGGACGAAGCAGCTTCCAGGTTTAGGGTTGATTTCAATAAGTTCTTCAAGGTCATAGAAGGATGTTACAAGGACGATTTCTTCCTGAATCTTTGAAGCTGCCTTAGAATCGATTACTTCACCTGAATCCATAACAGTCTTCTCCCAAGGAGAGTAACGCTTCTTCATTTTACGGAATATCAGTATGTTCTCATCGTCTATTCTTGGCAGTTCAAGTTTAGGGTCTCCGCTTAGACTGTACAGTAGATAGGCCTGCCTCAGCGTGATTGTAAGTCTTCTACTATTCTTCACGGCTGCCCAGTAGAAGGAGCGTAATCTGTCAATGTCGGTGTATGAGAAATTCGCTAAGAATAGACCTGAAGTCTCCTTTATTAGACTGTCCACCACGCTTCTAACCCTCCTCTCATCTGAAACTTCAACGTTAGTTAGGTTTGTTCCTTCACATATGATGGCTTCAGGCTTCTCTTCGGCTGCTCTTATGATGAAGTCCTCTGTCAATTCAGGTCTCAGACCATGCCTTCTAAAGTCTCCAGTATACACGATGGTTCCGGATGATGTGTGGATTATAAAACCGTATGATCCTGGAACTGAATGATCAACGTGTATCGGCTCAACTTCGAATGATCCTACTTTGATCCTGTCTCCTGTCCTGAAGGGTTTGAAGTCTATATGGTTTATTGCATATTCGAATCCATGTATCCGAACTTCATTCAAGGCCCTTAAGATCTTAGCTGTTGTCTCTCCACAATAGACTGGTATATCCTTCTTAATTAGGGAGATGTAGGCTGAGTGATCCATATGTGAATGGGAGAGGAAGATGCAGTCGATCTCTGGGCTTGATTCATCAAATCTATACAGTCCCTTCAGGTTAGGTATGATTCCGAATTCGAGGAGGCTCTTCTCGCTTTTAGGAGCTAGGAACGGAGCTGAGTAATATTTTCCTCTCAGATGGAATGACATTCCGAAGTCAAGGAGTATTCTGGAACCTCCATCCTCTATTAAGATCTTGTTTCCACCTATCTCGTTGACTCCTCCATAAAAGATTATGTTAACTTTACCCATCTAAGATTCACCGGTTCCCTTCGATCTCTACGTTGCTTCCCTCTCCTTTAAGATCTTCTTGATGGTGCTTAATATCATGAATATTATATGTGGTGGGGTGAAGAAGCTGAAGACCTTTATGTATCGTGTGGAGCATGCTCTCCTCACAACTTCAGCTTCTCCTCCTCCATCTAGGTAGCCGTTGATAAATTCACGTGTTATTAGCTTGGCATTGTTCAGGGAGGATGGGGAGAGAAAGTAGTGTCCAGTATAATAAAGGAACTCCGCTATATCCCATGATCTATCCCCATTTCTCGATGATTGTTCCAAGTCTAGAAAGTATATCTTTCCATCCCTCCCTACGATTATGTTCTCCGGTTTACAGTCTCCAACCGCCACGTTTAAGCCATGGATCCTAGCTAATGTCTTACCTGCATCTCGGATGGCAGCCCTAAACCTCTCATCATCCTTCTCTGATGAAAGGTTCTTAATTATCTTGATGAGGCCTTCCCCCTCAATATACTCTTCTGAGATTATCTTTGATTTAGGACTTACATAGTAGATTCTTGGAACTGGAACCCCATTATCATGTAGGAATCTGTTTATTGAGTACTCCCTTTCAAGTCTTGATCTGCCTAGAACAGAAAATTTTCTGGTTCCTAACGTCCATAGAAGTAGGGGGAACCATTTCAAACCGTACCAGTCCCTAAACAATTTTATAATTATCTTCTTCTCGCTCTTTCTGTCTTTGAATGTGAGTTGATAAACTGAGTTTAGAACTCCCCCTATCCTCTTGAGATTTATTCTTAAGTTTCTTTTGAGGATCTTCTTTGCAAGATCATGGATTGTTATTTGATCCGACATTGATACGAGTCCGAGAGGTGTTGGTAGGAACAGGAATCTTTTAGAGTCTTCAATTCTCAATGAGGGTTCACTGAATACGTTCTTGATGCTTGATGATAACTCAGCGTATATCCCTTGATCCATAAGCATCGTCATTATTGTAGGTGGGAAGACCTTGAATATATTATTGAGAACGGATCTCCTAAGCCTCCTTAGGACACCTATAAGATTGAGGTTTTTCAGTTTAACTTTGTCGATGTATTCCCTGCTTATTCTTATGTATCCATTATCTATATAGACTATCTTCTCATTAATCATCTCCTCTAACGCTTTTTTGATGCTCTCCATTATAAATCTGATATATTTCCCGTTTGAGTCTCTGTGGAGGATCCTTCTGAAAATATATCTTATGGGTGGAAAGATTGAGGATATCTGCCCTATGATCTCACAGAGAAAATATTCTGGTTTAATATGGAGATTATAGGATAACTCTGGATATTCTAGGATTAGGCTGTTAATCAGCTCTGTTATTATGCGTTTCTTCGCTCTAACCTCTTGGGTTCTAATGTATTCCTCATTGATTATTGGGGTGTGGGGTATGATTAGGTTCTCGGTTAAGAGCTCTCCAAGCCATCCCTCATCAATATCTCTTCTGAATGTTCCCTCATCGACTATGAGGAGTAGTAGGGTGGGGATCTTAGACTTCTCCCTTTGAATCTTCATGATTGGTCTCTTGGATTTGATGATTACCAGAACGTTCAATTCATCTTTAACGCTTGAATCCTTATCTGTTCGTAGACCGTAGATGAGGGCTGCAAGTATATTATCGCAGCCCCTCATCTTCGAGCATATATCCAAGATTCTATTCTTGACTTCATCCATAAGGTTAACCTGTTTCATGCTTAATCTTTTATTCTGCGGTCAGATGTTATTGCAGCATCAGCTCGAATACGAAGTCTCTTATACTGTTAGTTTTTAAAGTAATAATGGTGAAATGGTTCTTTCTGTTCCGGAGTTCCCTTACATGTTTCTTCTCATCTTCTCAAGATATTCAATTGTCCTCTCTATCCTCTCTCTGCTGGAGGCTGAGACTATTGGAGTAATGTTCTTCTTCACGTACATCCCGTAGATTAGTATTTCTTTAGGGTCCTCCTCTGATAATCCCTCAAGTAATAAGCTTAAAATCTGCTTTTTAACCTTGTCATTCTTAACGTTTTCTAGTAGGGCTTCAATCTCCTCCTTTGATGGTTTAGACTCCTCCATCTCTAGCTTAGGCTTGTAACCCATCTCAGCCAGTTTCTTCAATATCACTAAGGAGACGCCTCCAGGCTTCAAGAGAGATTATCCAGCTTCGTTAATATATAGATTCTCTATCCATTGTTAAATTTTTGGGATTAGATTCTTCGCTGTAAAGAAACGTATCTTCTCGTTTGCTTCTTCATCTGTTACTAGGCTTATAGCCCCCTCTGGACACCATTCTAGGCATTGAGGTTCATCCTCACCGCATAAGTCACATATCATAACGGCTTCTCCGTTCGGCTTCATCGTTATAGCGCCGTGCTCGCATGCTTCAATGCACCATCTGCATCCATCACATTTATCCTCTATAACCTCTATTACGCCTGTCTCTTTGGATTGTTTAAGGGCGTCCCTTGGACATGCAGCGACGCAGGGGGCGTCCTCGCAGAATCTGCATGTTACCGCAACATTCATTATCCGGTGTAACTGGAGAATCCTGATCCTAGAGTATTTTGGGTCGAAGATGTTGTCTCTTGAGAGGGCGCAGATAAGCTGGCATACGCCGCATCCAGTACACTTAACTGGATCGGCGAAGATAAATGGGGATCTCATACTCTTCCCCTCAGCCTTAAAGTCTACTCATCCTTACAGGAAGAATCCATGTATTTAAGTTTATTCGAGCTTACTCTGGTGTCGTAAGGAATATCAGATACTTCTGGAGATATACTGTTGTCTAGTTAACTGGTTCGTATACTTCAGGTTCGAGGTGGCCGTGTTGAAGGTAACAGTTAAGGGAACGGTTATTGAGTTGGTGAAGGGTGACATAACATGTCTTGACGTTGACTGTATCGTTAATGCTGCTAATAACCGTTTGAGGCTTGGCGGCGGAGTTGCGGGTGCTATTAGGCGGAGAGGCGGACCTGAAATTCAAAGGGAATGCGATGAAATAATCTCTAAGCATGGTGAAGTTCCGACTGGAGGAGCCGTTATAACTGGAGGTGGAAAACTTAAGGCTAGATACGTTGTACATGCTGTTGGTCCCATTGCCGGTGAGGGAGATGAAGATGTGAAACTTAGAGATGCAACTGTGAATAGTTTGAGGATAGCTGAGGAACATGGTGTTAAGAGCATAGCCTTCCCGGCGATATCCACTGGATACTTCGGTTTATCTAAGGAGAGATGTGCGGATGTTATGTTGCCTGCAGCGATATCATATGTTGAAGGTGGAACTGGAATAGAGAGGATAGTGTTCTGTCTATTTGATGAGGAGACATTTAACATCTTCAAGGAGAGGCTGCTTCGATTGATGGAGCAGCATAGTTAATCCTTAAATCGTCTTTATTGGCTTTCTGCTGTTATGTCTGTTGATGGGCTGTATATCCTTCTGCTTCACCAGTAATCTTCCTTGCGTCAGTAATCATGTCGGTTAGCAGAGTTAACGCTTCACCTATATCCTCCATCTTTAATATTATTATTGTTTCTGTGTAGCAGCTGACTGTCTCCTCGATGTTTATCTGGTTTCTGGCGAGCTGCATGTAAAGGGCTGATATGCATCCTGGAGTATCCACGATCTCCCTTGGGCTTTGAATGATTAATGCTGCAAGATTCTCTTTCCTGTCAAGCACCTCGTCAGATCTGAACATTCTACTGATCTGATTGAAGATCTTCTGGTCTACGATTAACGTTAACGTTGTAAAGCCCTCTAAGACTTGGAGGAATGCCTCCGGATAATTAGCTAATGTTCTTCTGGTTAATTCAATTGTCCTTCTAGTCTTCTCCAGCGATATCTTCGCTACGTCTGTTCTAAGGTTGATTATGCTTCTCGCTATAATCCTTAAATGTTCGGATCTCTCCCTATACTTTATTCTCACCCGTTTAACGGCTGTTATGATTCCGCTTAGCTTAACCTCCCTGTTTAGGATATTCTCGATCTTCGGCTTCAGCATCCTTGCAATGGCGCTGTAGTTCGCATAATCTCTTAACAGCGCATCCTGTATGGATAAATCCCTCTCTATTAGGCTGTAAACAACCTTTGAGAGCGATGTTTCGGCCATTATTGGTCATCCAATCGAATTTCTGACATATACTGACCAAAAAAGATTTATAATCTTTCCTCTCTTCTCAGAGTAAGCTGGAGATGGAGACATGAAGAAGATAGTGCTAGCGTACTCTGGAGGGCTGGACACATCTGTCCTGCTGAAATGGATCCAGCAGAAGTATGATGCTGAAGTCATATCAGTCACTCTCGACGTAGGACAGAAGGAAGACTTAGACGCTGTCCAAGCTAAAGCGGAGAGCCTAGGAGTTCTTAAGCATTATTCAATAGATGCGAGGGAGGAGTTCGTAAAGGATTATGTCTTCCCAGCGATAAAGGCGAATGGTCTATACCAGGAGAAGTATCCGCTCAGCACGGCTCTCTCGAGGCCGCTGATAGCATTAAAGCTGGCGGAGATAGCTGAGAGGGAGGGAGCTGAAGCCGTGGCTCATGGATGTACAGGTAAAGGCAATGATCAGGTAAGGATAGAGGTTACAGTGAGATCTATATCTCCGAGACTGAAGGTTCTAGCTCCGATCAGAGAGTGGGGGATGACTAGAGATGAGGAGATAGAGTTTGCAAGGGCGAATGGGATACCGATACCTGCCGACCTAGATAAACCGTACAGTATTGATCAGAATCTCTGGGGGAGATCAATAGAGTGTGGACTGCTGGAGCATCCGGATGTTGAACCTCCAGAGGACGCCTTCGAATGGACGGTTCCTCCAGAGAAAGCACCCGACACACCGCAGTACTTAACTTTAAAGTTTGAGGATGGTGTGCCTACAGGCCTGAATGGAGAGGAGATGGAGCCTATAGAGCTTATAGAGACAGTTAATAATGTGGCTGGTATGCATGGGATTGGACGTATAGATCATATTGAAGATAGACTCATCGGAATAAAGTCTAGGGAAGTATATGAGTGTCCAGCTGCAACCGTGATAATCGAGGCTCATAAAGACCTTGAGAAGATGGTTCTCACAAGACATGAGTATCAATTCAAACGTCAAGTTGACGCTCAATGGGCCTTCCTAGTCTATACGGGGCTATGGATGGAACCTTTAAGAGAAGATCTCGAAGCGTTCATAGAGAGCACCCAAACAAAAGTTAACGGTGAAGTAAAAGTTAAACTCTTTAAGGGATCCCTCAGGGTGGTGGGCCGTTCATCACCAAGATCACTATACGACTTTAAACTGGCAACATATGATAGAGAGACAACGTTCGACCAGAAACTGTCAGAAGGCTTCATCGAGCTGTGGGGGCTGCCTACAAGAATCTCAAATATAATTAAGAGGAAAGGGAAATCGTAGGGTGAAATCTGCCTTGTCAAAGATCCTTAGGAGGGGAAGACTAAAACCCACTAAAACAGACATATTAAAGTTTACATCATCCATCAAGAGCGATGAAAAGATTATAGGGCAAGTGCTCGACATAAATAAGGCTCACATCATAATGTTGATGGAAGAGAAGATTATAGAACCGACCGTTGGAGCTAAGATTCTGGAGGCATTAAAGAATCTGGAAGGAAAGGTTAAGCTCAACCTCTCCCATGAAGATGTTCATATGGCCATTGAAGAGAAGGTTATAGAGTCTGTTGGATTAGATGTAGGCGGCAACATACACATCGGCAAGAGCAGGAATGATCAAGTTGCAACAGCTCTTAGGATGAGGCTGAGAGAAGAATTAATCCGAATAATGGACTTAACATTGGATCTACAAAGGAGCATATTGGAAGCCGCCAAGAAAAATCTTGAAGTAATAATACCTGGATATACACATCTCCAACCAGCCCAGCCCATAAGATACTCACATTACCTAATCTCATTCTTCGACGCCTTAAACAGGGACCTGAAACGTTTAATCGACGCTTATGAGAGGGTTAATCGCTGTCCAATGGGTGCTGGAGCATTAGCCACAACAAGCTTCAGTATAAACCGTAAGAGGATGGCTGATCTCCTCGGCTTCAACGGTTTAATCGAAAATTCTATAGACGCTGTCAGCAGTAGAGACTTCGCTTTAGAGGTTATGGCTGCAATCTCAATAATGGCCGTTAACACCAGCCGGTACGTAGAGGACATGATCCTCTGGTCCACGTTAGAGTTTAATATGCTTGAACTCCCAGATGAATACTCATCTACAAGCAGTATAATGCCGCAGAAAAAGAATCCTGAAGTTCTAGAGGTTATAAGGGCCAGAGTAAGCCATGTAATAGGGAACCTCCTCTCCGCCTTAACTATAATGAAGAGTCTACCAACCGGATATAATCTGGACATGCAAGAATTAACCCCTAAGCTCTGGGAGACGGTCGAAACCACTCTAAACTCAATAAGTATACTCAGAGATTTAATACGGAAGATAAAGGTTAACCGTGAAGTGTATAGGCGTTCCTTCCTCTCATTCACAACATCAACCGAACTTGCCAATACTCTAACACGTAAATATAAGATTCCGTTCCGTGCAGCCCATAATATTGTCGGGGCATCTGTAAAGAGGCTCATTGAGGATGGAAAGTCACTTTCAGACTTGACTCCTGAAATAATCTCTGAGGTATCTGAGAGGATGCTTGGAAGGAAGGTTGAGGTGTCAATGGAAGATTTAGAGTCTACAGTGAATCCTGAAGGGTTTGTTGAGTCGCATAAGACTGTTGGGGGGCCATCCAGGATCGAGGTTGAGAGGATGATAAACTCTAGAGTTAACGTCCTTGATGAGATGGAAAAGCAGATATCAAAGCTACGAGACAACCTGAAAAGGTGTGAAGAAGAATTGAATGAGATTGTTGATTCATATCTAAACCGGGAGGCTATAACGTAAAATTTAATAATTTGGAAGTGAATTTTGAGGGAAGGGTTGTGATCTGCGGAAAGAAACCGGATAGACTGGATGGAGAAGAGAAGCCTGGAAGAGCAGTTCTCATCCTGGAAGATGGATCCATCTTTCAAGGTATAGGCTTCGGCGCGGTAACTGAGACAACAGGTGAGGTTGTCTTTTCAACATCGATGGTTGGCTATCCGGAGTCGCTGACGGACCCATCATATTACGGGCAGATCCTAACATTAACCTATCCTCTAATCGGAAATTATGGGGTTCCATCATATGATGAGAGAATATTTGATGTTCCAGTCTATTTTGAGTCCATTGGAATAAAGGTTAGGGGGCTTGTCATTCAAGAATTATGTGATGTTCCATCCCATTACCTCTCCACTAGAACATTGGATGAGTGGCTTAGAAGTGAAGGTGTCCCTGGAATCTTCGGAGTGGACACTAGAAGACTAACTAAGAAACTGCGAGAGAAGGGTGTTATGCTTGGAATCTTAAAGGTTTACCGTGAAGGTGAGGAGCCTAACCTAGATGATCTCCTTAGAAGATCAAGGAGTATTCCAGATCCTAACGTTGAGGATTTAGTGGAGAAGGTAACTATTAAAGAGCCTATCCATTACAGATTGAATGGGAAGAAGAGGGTTGTTCTGATAGACTGCGGAGTTAAATGCGGTATACTGAGAAGCCTATTCAAGTTAAAGGTTGATGTTGTGAGGGTGCCATACAACTTCTCAGCAGATGAAATCTTAGAGTATCATCCAAACGGCATAATCATCAGTAATGGTCCAGGAGACCCGAAGAGATGTAGCGATACGATAGAGACCGTTAGGGAACTGGCATATGAGAATATGCCTATGATGGGTATCTGCTTAGGAAATCAGATCCTCGCGCTTGCATTTGGAGGGGACACATATAAACTGAAGTATGGGCATAGATCCCAGAATCAGCCGGCGTATGACCTTGAAACAGGCCGATGCTATATAACAACTCAGAATCATGGATACGCAGTTAACCCTGACTCATTGAAGAAGACCGGGCTGAAGATATGGTTCATAAACGCAAATGACAAGACAGTTGAAGGCGTTAGACATTTAGAGAAGCCTGCCTTCGCCGTTCAATGGCATCCTGAAGCCTCTCCAGGACCATACGATACAGAATTTCTCTTCCAAAACTTCTTGGAGATGTTGAGGTGATCCTTGAATGCCGAAGTTCGAATGGATACGTAAGGTTCTAATCCTTGGAAGCGGCCCAATCAAGATAGGGGAGGCCGCTGAATTTGATTATTCTGGCAGTCAATGCTTAAAGGCTATGAGGGAAGAGGGTATCGAAACCGTACTTGTCAATCCGAACGTCGCGACGATCCAGACTGATCCGAGACTGGCAGGTAAAGTGTACCTTCTACCCGTAACACCGGAGTATGTGGAGGAGGTTATAAAGAGGGAACGTCCTGACGGGATACTGTTAGGGTTCGGGGGGCAGACCGCCCTAAACTGCGGCGTCCAACTTGCGAAGGCAGGTATACTGGAGAAGTATGATGTTAAGGTTCTTGGAACCCCTATAAAGGCTATTGAGGAGACCGAGGACAGAGAATCCTTCAGACAGGCCATGATAAGAGCAGGTATACCTATACCTAAAAGTAGATCTGCTGCCTCCGTTAAAGAGGCCCTTGAAATAGCGGAGGATCTTGGATATCCAGTCATAGTTAGGGTGGCTTATACCCTTGGAGGGAAGGGTTCAGGGGTAGCTCATAACAGGAAAGAGCTGGAGGAGATAGTGAATCGCGCCCTTGTCCAAAGCATGATCTCTCAGGTTCTGGTTGAAGAGTACATTGGACACTGGAAGGAAGTTGAATATGAAGTTATGCGTGACTACGAAGATAACTGTATAACCGTATGTAACATGGAGAACTTTGATCCTATGGGGGTACATACTGGAGACTCTATCGTCGTTGCTCCCTCACAGACCCTAACGAATCGGGAATATCACATCCTCAGATCAGCATCTATAAAGGTTATTAGGAGCCTAGGAATCGTTGGAGAATGTAACATTCAATGGGCGCTCCATCCGAGATCCGAAGATTATAGGGCGATTGAAGTTAACGCTAGAATGTCCAGGAGCTCTGCCCTTGCAAGTAAGGCAACGGGTTATCCGCTGGCTTACATAGCGGCTAAACTGGCGATAGGCTACCTCCTACCTGAACTAATAAACAAGGTTACAGGAGTTACAACTGCATGCTTCGAACCTGCATTAGACTACATAGTTGTTAAGATACCTAGATGGGACTTGAGGAAATTCAAGAATGTTGATCCGCATCTCGGACCACAAATGAAGTCTATAGGTGAGGTGATGGCTATTGGCAGGAGCTTCGAGGAGACCATCCAGAAGGCTATACGTATGCTTGACATTGGAAAGATAGGTTTGGTGTCGAATCCGGATGATGAGAAGCCTGAGCCATTAGAGGAGGTTCTTGACTGCTTAAGAAACCCAACTGATGAAAGAATATTCAAGATAGTTAAGGCCTTGAAGATGGGGGTTCCGATAAGTGAGATTTACAGGTTGAGCGGTGTGGATCCATGGTTCCTGAGCAAGATAAAGAAGATAATTGATATGGAGGAGAAGCTGAAGAGGCTGGATCTTAAGGGGAGGGATGCCGCCAAGATAATAAGGGAGGCGAAGAAGCTAGGCTTCTCAGACAGGCAGATTGGGAACTGCCTTAGAATGGATGAGATGGAGATTAGAAGGTTTAGGAAGAAGCATGGTATAATCCCGGTGGTTAAGCGGATAGATACGCTTGCAGCTGAGTGGCCTGCCATCACAAATTATCTGTACCTCACCTATCATGGAGAAGAGGATGACATAGAATTCAAACCTAGAAAGATGAAGGTTATAGTTCTAGGGGCAGGAGTATTCAGGATAGGTTCAAGCGTCGAATTTGATTGGAGCGGCGTGAACACTGTATGGTCCCTTAAGAAGCATGGAGTAGACGAAGCCATCATGGTTAACTATAACCCTGAAACAGTATCAACGGACTATGACATCTCAGACAAGCTATACTTCGAAGAGTTAACGCTTGAGAGGATTCTGGATATCTATGAGAAGGAGAAGCCTCAAGGAGTAATAGTGAATGTTGGAGGGCAAATCCCGAATAATCTAGCATTGAAACTGGCTAATTCAGGAGTTAAACTTCTAGGCACTCCTAGTAGAAGCATAGATCTCGCTGAGGACAGATCAAAGTTCAGCGCCCTCCTAGACAGGCTTGGCATTCCACAGCCGAGATGGAGGAAGCTGACGACGATAGAGGACGCTGAAAGATTCGCTGATGAGATTGGATATCCAGTTCTTGTCCGTCCAAGCTATGTCCTCTCCGGTTATGCTATGAGGGTTGCATATAGCCGTGAGGAGCTGAGGGATTACCTTGAGTTGGCGGCAAGCGTCTCAGCCGAGCATCCAGTTGTAATATCAAAGTTTATTGAGGGGGCTAAGGAGGTTGAGGTTGACGGCGTATCAGATGGGGAGGACACGTTGATAGGAGCGGTCATCGAGCATGTTGAGCAAGCCGGCGTACATAGTGGGGATGCAGTGATGAGTATACCCCCTCAATCCCTCAGTAAAGACGTGATAGAGACTATTGAGGAATATACCCGTGCAATTGCAAGGGCGCTTAAGATAAAAGGGCCATTCAACATTCAATACCTAGTTAAGAATGGAACGGTGTCCGTTATCGAGTGTAACCTGAGAGCTTCAAGGTCTATGCCCTACGTCAGCAAAACAAGGGGGGTAAACCTGATCGATATATCAACAGCCATTATACTAGGTAAAAGATTGAGGGATATAGGGATAACAAGTATTCCTCCGCCGAAGCATGTAGGCGTTAAGGTTCCAAGCTTCAGTTTTATGCGTTTAAGCGGGGCTGATCCAGTTCTTGGCGTTGAGATGCTCAGTACGGGAGAGGCTGCATGTCTAGGTGAAAACTTCGCTGATGCTCTTCTGAAGGCTCTCCAATCCGTCAACTTTACAATTCCGAATCCTGGAGGAACCGTTCTGATAACGGCTGGAGGGGAGAAGATGAAGAGAAGCATCATTCCAATAGCTGAGAGTCTTGAGAGGATGGGCTTCAAGATATACGCGACTGAGAACACCGCTGAAACCTTGAGGAGGCATGGATTTAAGAACGTCACCGTTCTCCATAAGGTTAAGGAGGATAAGAAACCGAATATACTCGATTACCTACTTGAGAGGAAGATAGATCTGGTGATAAATATTCCTACAGGGAACTCTCAGAACATGAAGATAGACCCTGCAGTTCTAGAGGATGAATATATGATCAGAAGATTGGCTGTTGAATTTAATATTCCAATCCTAACAACTATTGAGTTGGCTTCGGCTCTTGTGAGGGTGCTGAAGTATAGGATGAAGAAGAAGATCACGATACGTTCATTGAATGAGTATATGGATAGGCTGCCGTTCAAGCACTGGTAACGGCGAAAGTAGAAGAATACAGAAAAATTTTTAATATACCGTCGATTAAAGCATAACGCCTTATAAACAAGTTTAGATTTACATTCCTAATCTATATGCTATGGCTTGTTGATGATGGTCTGGAGGCGTGTGAGGATGGCTGGAGGCGAAAAGGATGGCTCGGACATGGATACGCAGCTTACAAGACAAGATTGCACAGTCAATCTTCTCCCTCCTCTTCAATCTAGGCGGGCTGATTGCTGGAGGAGTCTTAGCTCTACACTTCAACGTGTTCTCTATGACTTCATGGACTGTGATACTCTTCCCATGCATATTAAGTGTGAGAGGAGCCATAGGGGGAGTATTCAGTGCACATCTAAGCACAGGCCTACATTTAGGGACTATAAAGCCGGATTATAGGGGTTCTGGAAGCCTATATAAACTGTTAGCCTCCATATTCACCTTGGCTCTTGAGAGCAGCCTGTTCCTCGGCTCCATAACCTTTCTGATAAGGCTACTCTTCAGGACAGTTTCAATCGAAGATTACATAGACATCCTCTCTGTTCTCTCCGGAACTATGGGGTTCTCCGTTCTGCTGGTTGCCCCCATCACAACAGCTATCTCCTTCCTATCCTTCAGGCGTAGAATGGATCCTGACATAATAGTCTATCCTATAACATCGACTGTTGCCGACATAATAGTTACTGCATGTTACATCTCAATCCTGAATATCTTCTTCCTTATGCAGTATGGGAAAGCAATAATCTATCTTGTAGATATAGCCTTTATAATCTTCACCATATACCTCTTCATCAGGAACGTCAGGGATGAAGAGTACATTAAGATCCTAAGGGAATTCATAATTACATTATTAATTATAGTTGTAATAGTTAATGTTTCAGGGTTAGCCCTTAATGGGATAAAGAAGCTTATAGGGAGAAGGCTTGAGATATACACTGTTTATCCAGCTCTAATCGACACTATGGGTGACTTCGGATCCATAGTTGGATCAACGGCTACGACTAAGCTCTTCACCGGGATAATCGAGCCATCCTATACTTCAATAAGGGATCATACGGTTGAGATTGCTGGGGCATGGATCTCATCATTACTTATGTTCCTACTCTTCGCTGTAATTGTCAACTTGAATTATCATGGCGGACTAGACGACCTGAAAGATTTCATGTTAAATCTTATATTCACAAATGTTCTGGCAGCAGTCTTCATGATACTTATCTCATTCGGAATAGCGATACTGACATTTAAGCATGCATTGGATCCGGACAACTTTGTTATTCCGATAGAGAGTTCAATCTCTGATACGATAACAACAATATTCCTCTTCGTCTCTCTAATCGTATTATGAGAAATTTTCGGTTTCTATTCTTTTCAGGAGGCTTTGATAAGGCCTATCCTAAGTTTCTCTCCGTCAAGCCTGTATTCTGAGACTGCAGCCTCTGATGGCGGCTTCTCCTCGTATATCTCTACCGAAAGGGTTTCAGAGGCGATGTAATCTCCATACTCTTTAAAGACCTCTCTAAGCTTAGGTCCAGCCTCATAATATGTGAAGATTCTGTCGTCTATGTTAAATCCAGCCTCCTTTCTTTGATTCTGTATTCTTCGAACGATGTCTCTTGCAAGTCCCTCCCTTTTCAACTGCTCAGTTATAGTTGTATCTACGCCTACAAGTATGTTATCTTCCTCAACAACTGAAAAGTTCTCTTTAGCGTTCTCAAGTATCTCTACCTCTTCCATTGATAGCTCAACTTCATCCCCATCAACCTTGACCTTTACAGATCCATTCTCCCGTAGTTTCGAGATGATCTCTTCAGGAGGAATCCTTGAGATTGCCGATTTAATCTTTGGGAAGAGCCTCCCATACCTTCTTCCTAGAACCTCAGTTTTCAGCCGTATCTCATAGTCGATTAAGTCTCTTCTATCCTCGGAGAATTCAACCTTCTTCACGTTAAGTTCATCCTTTATCAGGTTCTCTAAGCTCTTTATTCTGTCCAGTAAGGCTTTCTCAGCGATCACCCTTATCATGGTGAGAGGCTGTCTAAGCTTAATTCCGGCTTTGCTGCGGGCTGAACGGCCCATTCCACAGACCTTAACTACGATGTCCATGCTTCTCATCAAGTCTTCATCTATCATCTCCTCGTTTGGTGTGGGCCAGTCGTTATGGTGTACACTTTCAGGGGCTTCTGGATTAACGCTTCTAACGATATTCTGGTATATCTCCTCTGTTAGGAAGGGTATAAACGGCGCTAAGAGCTTGATTAATGTTGTGAGGCAAATATATAATGTTGTATATCCCGCTTTCTTGTCTAGATCAGCTTCGCTCTTCCAGAATCGTCTCCTTGATCTCCGAATATACCATGTTGAGAGTTCATTTACAAACCGCTCTATACTCTTAGCAGCGTCGTATGGATCATAATTGTCTAGGAAGCCCGTTACTTCCTTTATGAGTACCTGTAATTTAGAGAGGATCCATCTGTCAAGTAGGGAGTATTCCTCTACCATATCCTTTGGCGTCCATCTGTCCAGTCTAGCGTATGTAACGAAGAAGCTGTATATGTTCCATAATGGGATTAGGAATCTCCTCTTGATCTCGTCTGCCCTGTTATAGCCGAAGAGCAGGTTTGTTTCAGGTCTGTTTGTACAGTACATCCATCTCATTACATCTGCGCCCATATTCTCTACGGCTTCGTCGAACCATATCGCGTTTCCCCATGACTTATGCATCTCTCTTCCATCTTCAGCCAATACTAGGCCATGTCCGAAGCATACCTTGAAGGGTGCGCAGCCCTCAAGTATCGTGCTCATCGCAAGCATTGAATAGAACCAGTTTCTGAATTGTCCAGGTAGGGATTCGCAGATAAAATCTGCTGGGAACCATTTCCTCCAGTAATCTCTATCTCTTCTATAATTCAATGTTGAGAAGGCGACTATTCCTGCGTCTAGCCATGGATTACCAACATCAGGGATCCTGGACATCTTGGATCCACATCTAGAACATTTAATCTTTACAGCATCTATCCATGGTCTGTGTGGTGTATGTCCCTCAAATATCTCCCATCCCTCAACGGCTTTTTCTTTCAGCTCCTCTTTACTTCCGATAACCTCGAAGTTTCCGCATCTGCTGCATTCCCAGATGGGAAGAGCTAAACCCCAATATCTCTTCTTTGAGATCATCCAGTCATCCATATTCTGCAGCCAGTCCAGTTCCTGTTGGAGGCCGAATTCAGGTATCCATCTAACCTGCATAGCTGACTCCATTATCTGATATCTGAGGTTCTCCCTTTTCTCTTCATCAGTTAACTCGTTCAATGGTTTGTCGAGCTTCTTTCCCATCGATATAAACCATTCATCTACAAGTCTGAAGACCAGTTCGCTGCTGCATCTCCAGCATACAGGATATCTATGTGTGTAATCCTCCACTCTAAATAGTATCCCTTTCTTCTTTAAGTCCTCGATTATGGGCTTCGCTGAGTCGTATACGTGGGTTCCAGTCAGCCATCCGAAACCCTCTATGAAGACCCCATACTCATCTAGGGGTGCCACTTCAGGTAGACCATAAATCTTTCCCAACTCGAAGTCTTCTTTTCCGCATCCTGGGGCGATATGAACTATTCCAGTCCCCTCTTCCTCGCTTACTTCATCCCATAAAATTACGCGGTGAGCCTCCTTCACACCCATCTCTTTTGGAAGAGGCAGTTCATCGTATGGTCCGGAGTATCTCCATCCCTCCATATCTCTACCTTTAATCTCCTCTAGAACCTCATATTCTCCCTTAATAACATTCTTTAATGTGGCCTTAGCCAAATAGAAGATCTTACCTTCATAATTTATCTTCACGTATGTTATTTCTGGGTGGACTGCTGCTGCAACGTTTGATGTTAATGTCCAGGGGGTTGTGGTCCATACCAGGAGAAATTCGTTCTCTCTACCTGTAATCGGAAACATTACTGTGAGCGCTGGATGAGTTAATTCTTTGTATCCTTCAGTTACAATCTCATGTTGTGAGAGGGCTGTTGAACATCTTGGACACCAGGGCATAACATCTCTTCCCTTATATATCCATCCTCTCTCATGGCACTTCTTAAGTACGTTCCATATCATGTAGTTGTTCTCATCTGAGAATGTAAAGTATGAGCCGCCTAGCTCCGGAGATCCTAACATACCTACGATTCGTTCAACAGTGTCTGTTAGGGGTCCACTTCTGGTCTGTATAGTCACAACTTTCTGAGGATCCTCAAGTTCATCCGCCAGATATCTCAGAAAGTTAGGGTCATCCCAGTCCATCCAGTATCCTAGACGGATCGACTGTTCAGTCTGTATAGCTGCGTATCTTAACGCTCTCTGCTTACATTTCTTGACGAATTCTGATATGCCGAACCTCTCTATATCCCTCTTAGTCTTAAACTTTAATTCCCTCTCAACCTCAACCTCTATCCATAGGCCCTGACAATCAAATCCGTTCTGGTATCTCAGCTCATATCCACGCATCGCCTTGTATCGCTGGAACAGGTCCTTATATGTTCTTCCCCATGCATGATGGACGCCCATAGGATTATTCGCTGTTATAGGCCCATCCATAAATGACCATCTAGGCTTACCTCTATTAAGCTCCACACGTTTCCTGAATGCATCTGTCTCCTTCCAGAACCTTAATATTCTATGCTCTATCTTCGGGAAATCCACGTTCGGCTTCACTTCCTTAAACATGTACCCTTCTATTCCCCCGCGAATCTATAGTTGTCCATTACGCGTCAATCTTCTCTGATGTGGGGGGGAACTCTTCAATCTATCTCTTATTTCTTGTCCGATTTAAGCCTAAAAGCTCTCCATGAATATAAGCGTTTATCTCTTTCTGCTATTAGATTCTCCTCTATCGTTATTGGCTGGTACATTTATATCTCCTCCGGATCATATAGATTCTGTAGCGGTGATTCATGGATGCCCCTTGAGGCTATAGTCAAGAAAGCCCAGAAGCTGATGCGTAGTAGGAGGATTGAGAGGATAGGTGACGGAGTATATAATGTGATTGGGGATCACGGCACCTATACCGTTGTGGAGAGGATGGATGGATCTGTCCTATGCAACTGTCCAGGCTTTGCTAGAAATAGGATATGCTCCCATTCCCTGGCTGTTATGTTGCTGAGGGGGAAGGCTAGAAGAGTTTAGAATTAAAAAGGGAGGAGAGAAGATATTTTTATAGGAGATATTCGTGGAAGTATCGAGGCTGAGAAGGTTAAATTGATTGGATGCTCAGTTCAGTAGAGGCTGGAGACATCCATAGGATTAATTTGAGGAATCTACGATGGATAAGAGAACATCCCTTGAAAGATACCGGTTAAAGAAGATACTGGATAACCTTGCATCTAAGCAGGGTAGGGGAACAGAGCTTGTATCATTATATGTTCCCCCTGGAAGACAGATAAGTGAAGTAGTTGCTATGCTAAAGCAGGAGTGGGGTACAGCCTCAAACATAAAATCGAACACAACGAGGAAGAATGTTCAGGACGCCATCGTCAAGGTTATGCAACGGCTTAAACTCTTCAGTAGGGTTCCAGATACGGGTCTGGTAATCTTCTCCGGGGCTATACCGCAGAATGGTCCTGGAAGCGAGAGAATAGAAACATACGTTGTTATCCCTCCTGAACCAGTACACATCTACCTCTATCGGTGTGATGCAAGGTTCTACACTGAATATTTACAGGAGTTCCTGAAGGAGAGGGAAACGTATGGAATAATCGTTCTGGACTCAAGCGGGGCAACCTTCGCAACCCTCAAAGGTAAACGCTTAGAGATTGTTAGGGAGATAACCTCTGGAATTCCAGGTAAGCATAGGGCTGGGGGACAATCAGCTAGAAGATTTGAGAGGATAAGAGAGGCTAGGCTGATAGACTTCTTTAAACGTGTAGGGGAGTACGCTGACAAGATCTTCCTGCCGATCCAAGATCTAAAGGGGATAATCATCGGTGGACCTGGACCTACAAAATACGACTTCGAAAAGGGTAACTACTTGAATTATATGTTGCGGGAGAAGATAATCGCTACGATTGACACTGCATATATCGGGGAGCAGGGGGTTGAGGAGATAGTTGATAAGGCCCCGGAAATACTTAAACATGTAAGATATATTGAAGAGAAGAGGATCATGCAGAAGTTTCTCTATGAGGTAGGGCATGATACTGGATTGGCAACGTATGGCGAGAGAGATGTTAGGGAAGCGTTGCAGATGGGTATAGTGGAGACCCTCCTCCTATCAGAGGCTCTTGACACGGTCAGAATATCCATTAAATGTTCATCATGCAACTACACTTATGAGAAGACCATGAAGAGTGTTGCTGCTAGGAGCTTTGAGCAGAGCCTAAGCGGAAAGCCATGTCCAAAATGTAACGTTCCAACATTACAGGTTGTAGAGAACAAGGAGATTCTCGATGAACTTGCTGAGCTGGCTGAGAAGGCAGGGGCTAACGTTGAGATAATATCGACTGAGACTGAGGAGGGGGAGATGCTTAAGAAATCGTTCGGTGGAGTAGCAGCTATCTTAAGGTTTAAGCCTCCAAGATAGATTATGAAAAGTAGAGAATCATCTTATACTTGAGAAAAGATTTACTCTAAGTTACGGTCAGATACATTATGGATGAATCATGTCAGCGTGATCAACCATGTCAGATCTAGAGTTGGAGATTATAAGACGGAGGAAGATGATGAGGCTGAGGAGGCTTATGGAGAAGAGGAGGGAAGAGAATGCTAAGAAGGAGGAGAGCGTTGATTCAGGAGAGGTTCTTAAGCGGTTCCTGACTGGAAGGGCTCCTGAGGTTCTCGAGGCTGCACGTCTACAATATCCGCGGGTCACTAGACATATAGAAAGAATCCTAGCTGATATGATACTGAAAGGAAAAATAAAGAAGAAGATTGGCGGAGAGGAGCTATACAGCCTCTTTATGAGGCTAGGTTTAAGGGTTAAACTGAAAACACATATCATGATCCAGAGACATGGAGAAATAAAGAGTTTAGAGGAGAGTGTAAGAGAGAAGCTCTCAGAATGAAGGATCCAACGATTCCCTAACTCCTTTTACATTACCGTTAAATCTCCAAATAGATCTAGCCGTCCATCATCTTCTCTGCCATGGTGACTCTTCACGAAAAAGATAAGGTTAAATAATCTTTTAACTTTATTTCTATAATCCATTCAGAAGTTGTTATAGGACAGTGCATATACTTGTCAGAGGGAAGGGTAAGGGTCAGATTTAAAGAGTTAAAGAGCGATCTAGGTGTACTGAAAGATTTTGAGTTGTCCATCGGAAAGATAGTTGAGGATTCTTGGGCCGAGAAGATGGGTCCAACACCATTTCCTTCAGTAACGGATCTCAGAGAATGGGACTTTAAACTTCTTAAGAGGTATCGTCCATTCTACATGCCCTTCTGCGATCTATGCTGTCTCTGCATCGACTATGATATGCCCCTCACTTTAGGCGACGGCTCAACCGTTCAGATAGGTAGATTCGTTGAGGAGCTCTCTGGAACCAACCGGAAACCAGAGAACCATCAAGTTTTAAGTTTTGATCTGGATAATGTCTCCGTTAAGAGGAAGAGGGTGAAGAATATATTCAGGCATCCTGCCCCTCCAATACTTCTCGAAGTATCTACGAGGGGTGGTAGGCGGATACGGTTAACGCCGAACCATAAAATATTGGCTGAGAGAGGATGCGCTCTTGAGTGGGTTAGGGCGGACGAGCTTGAAGAAGGAGACGTTCTAATAGTTGTTGGTGATATGTGTGAAGATGGCTCCTCGATCAGAGACTGTGAACAATTGGATGATAGGCTTCCGAAGATTGTAGGTGTACTCTTAAAGGAGTGTAGAGAAACCCTTAGAGTATCAATGTCAGATCTACCGATTGATCAAGATGAGATTCTAAAATGGGAGTCCGGAGATGCCCATCCATCTAGACATAAGATCGAGAGGGTTATCAAATCTCTTGAGGAGATGATGGACGGCTATGAAGAGAAGGCAGGTATAATCGAGAGGCTTGAAAGATGGCTTAAGTCTCCAGTCTCAATAGATGAAGTAGCGTCTATAAGGGTCGCCGGGTCAAGGAACGGTGAAGTTTATAACCTAGAAGTGGAGGACACACACAATTATATCATTGATGGAATAGTAGCTCAGAACTGTACCTTCGGGAAATGCGATTTGACAGGAGATAAGAGGGGTGCCTGCGGGTTAAACATGGCTGCTCAGCAGTCACGTATCGTTCTACTGGCCTGCTGTATAGGGGCGTCAGCGCATATAGCCCATGCAAGACATCTAATAAATCATCTCATAGAAAGGTTCGGGTATAACCATCCGATCGACGTAGGCGGAGTTAACGTTGAACTTGAAGCTCCGATAACAAGGCTGGTATGTGGGATAAGGCCTAGAACACTCGGCGACTTGGAGGATGTACTGAATTATCTTGAGGAGCAGCTAACACATCTCCTCTCATCCACATGTACTGGACAGGAAGGAAGTAACCTCGACCTAGAATCGAAGGTTCTTCATGCAGGGATGATTGATCATCTAGGCATGGAGATAGCGGATATAGCGCAGATAGCCGCCTACAACTTTCCAAAGGCAGATCCTGAAGCTCCACTTGCAGATATAGGGTTCGGAGTAGTTGACTCCCTCAAACCAGTCATCCTTGTGATTGGACATAATGTTCCACCAGCCATAGAAATAGTTGATTACTTGACCGATAATGGATTATACGATAAAGTTGAAGTTACAGGTTTATGCTGCACATCCCATGACCTAACCAGATATGACCCCAAAACAAAGATAGTTGGCCCCATCTCATGGCAGCTGAGATTTATAAGAAGCGGAGTGCCCGACGTAATAGTGATTGATGAACAATGTATAAGGGCTGACGTTCTTGAGGAGGCTAAGAAGGTTAAGGCTCCTCTAATAGCGACAAACGAGAAGAACTGTCTAGGTCTTCCAGACAGGACAGGTGACGATCCAGACGATATTGTAAGAGATCTAATTAACAGAAAGATTCCTGGAGCCCTCATACTTGATCCGGTGAAGGTTGGAGAGGTCTCTGTAAAAGCAGCCTTATCGATTGCTCCTGAAAGGAGAAAGTTCAAGGCTATACCGGACGTAAGCGATGTAATTGAAGGCGGCAGGAGATGTAGGAGATGCGGGGAATGTAGACGGGCATGCCCAAACGATCTGGATATCCCATCAGCAATGGTTGAGGCGGCTGATGGGAACCTTGAGGGATTAGCGTTACTTTATGAGAGATGTATTGGATGTGCACGTTGTGAGAGGGCGTGTCCACTCAACCTTCCACTTCACAGCTTCATTTTAAAGGCTGCCGAGAAGAAGCTCAAGGAGGAGAAGTATAAGATAAGGACTGGGAGAGGAGCGATCCAGGACATTGAGATAAGAGAGGTTGGAAGGCCAATAGTCTTCGGTGAGATTCCAGGGGTTATAGCGTTTGTTGGATGCGCAAACTATCCGAATGGAAGCGTTGAAGTAGCCGAGATGGCTATGGAATTCGCTAAGAGAAGATATATTGTTCTTACTTCAGGATGCGCTGCGATGTCAACAGCCATGTTTAAGGATGAGGAGGGCAGAAGCCCCTATGAGATGTTCTCCGGAAGATTTGATGCTGGCGGAATAATAAATGTCGGCTCATGCATCGCCAACTCCCACATAGCAGGTGCGGTAATAAAGATTGCCAGTATCTTCGCAAAGAAGAGGCTGAGAGGAAACTATGAGGAGATAGCCGATTACATCTTGAATAGGATAGGAGCTGTAGGGGTTGCCTGGGGAGCAATGTCCCAGAAGGCCGCGTCTATAGCAAGTGGCTTCTGGCGTCTAGGGGTTCCAGTCATAGTTGGCCCTCACGGAACCAAATATAGACGTATGCTGCTTGGAAGAAAGGATAAAGTTGATGACTGGCTCGTCTACGATGCTAGGACAGGGGAGAAGGTGTATGTGGGCCCAGCCCCTGAACATCTCTTCTACGCTGCTGAAACGAAGGAGGAGGCTATGGTGATGACTGCTAAGTTATGTATGCGGCCTAACGACACTGCCAAGGGAAGATCAATCAAATTGACACATTACATAGATCTAAGCAAGCGGCTTCTAGGTATTATGCCTGAGGATATTCACCTCTTCATACGAACCCCAGCTGACATCCCAATCACAATGAAGGATGAAATCATGAAGATTCTGAAGGAGAAGGGATGGAAGGAGCAGAGGATTCCAGATCCAACCTTGCTTCCAAGAATGGTGAGGAGGCAGCATTGAATGTATAGGTTTCCAGAGCCATGGCAGACAGCTGAGGTTCCAGGACCAAAGAAGGCGATGGTTATAACCAAACCAGAA
This sequence comes from Candidatus Bathyarchaeota archaeon, assembly GCA_015520475.1. GTDB lineage: Archaea > Thermoproteota > Bathyarchaeia > Bathyarchaeales > WAQA01 > WAQA01. Next base: position 24,334 of record WAQA01000227.1, read on the forward strand.
GTAGTCTCATCCATGATCAAGAAGGCTAAAAATGTTCTGATAATTGTTGGTCATGAAGCAGCCGATATAAGATTTAGCGATGGAAGATCCATGATAGACTACATAATTGAAGTTGCAGAGAAGGCTAATGCCAATGTGGTGGCGACGGCTCACACACCTAAAGAGTTCATCAAGAGAGGATTCGAGATTGACGCTTGGATGCCTGCAGTCGAGATAGCTGATAGGCTTGCCGATCCAGAGTGGAATGGAATAGATGGACGTGGAGCCCCCGACCTTGCAGTATTCACTGGAATCCCATATTATATGGAATGGCTCATCCTATCAGGCCTGAAACATTTCTCCCCTAAACTTAAGACCATCTCTCTGGATATGCATTATCAGCCGCATGCGTCATGGTCATTCCCTAACCTATCATCTAAGGAATGGGAAGAAAACCTTAAAGCCATATTAAAAGATTTGGGAGGAAAATGAATTGTCCATGTTTGACGATATACCCGTAGATGTAGGAGTCATCTATGAAGGGGAGCGGATAAGGTGGCCTGACACATACGTTGAGCTGGGAGGACCAAAAGTAGAATATAAATTCGAGCTGGTTAAGGTTCGGAGTCCAGATGAGGTCGAAGACGGAAAGACCGTGATAATAGGCCCAGACATAAAAGATCTGAAAAAAGGATCATATCCATTCGGCATATACATCGAGGTTGCCGGTAGAGACTTGGATGAGGAGCTCGAAGGGGTCATAGAGCGGAGAATACATGAATACTGCAATTACATCGAAGGATTCATGCATCTAAACCAGAGATATGACATCTGGATTAGGATAAGCAAGAGATCAGTGGAGAAGGGACTGAACTCACTCAAGTATGTAGGCAAAGTTCTCCAGAGACTCTTCAAGAGTGAACTTCCAATCATAGAGAAGATGCAGGTAACCTTCATAACTGATCCAGAGAAGGTTAAGGAGAAATTCAAGGAGGCCATGGAGACATATGAGAAGAGAGATGCAAAGGCCAGGGGATTGAAGGATGAGGATGTAGAGGCCTTTTATGGATGCGTGCTATGCCAATCCTTCGCCCCAACACATGTATGTGTGATAACGCCGCAGAGATACTCAAACTGCGGGGCGATCAGCTGGTTCGATGGGAGGGCAGCGGCGAGGATAGATCCGAAGGGTCCAGTATTCAGAATAAACAAGGGAGAATGTATAGATCCAATCCGAGGAGAATACACAGGCGTAAATGAGATTGTAAAGATGAAGTCTGGTGGAGAGATAAAGCGTGTCTGGCTCTACTCTGCCTTCGGCTATCCGCATACTTCATGCGGATGCTTCGAGGCGGTAGCATTCTACATTCCAGAGGTGGAGGGCTTCGGAATCGTTCATAGAGGCTTCGCTGAGAAGACGCCTAATGGCCTTCCATTCTCAACCCTTGCAGATTCAACTGCCGGTGGAAGACAGGTCGACGGCTTCCATGGAATATCAATAGAGTATATGCGTTCAGAAAAGTTTCTTCAAGCCGAAGGCGGATGGAAAAGCATAGTTTGGATGCCTGAGGCAGTCAAAGAGAAAGTTAAAGACTTCATACCGAAGGAGATGATAGATAAGATACCGACTGAAAAAGATGTTTCAAATATTGAGGAGTTGAAGAAGTTCCTTGAAGCGAGGAACCATCCGGTTGTTGCGAAGTGGAAGGTTGAAGTTGAGAAGCCGCCTGTAAAGGAGGCCGTTACGGCTCCAACGGAAACCGCGGCTCAGCCTCCAGTAACTGTTACGGCTATGCCTGTAGGCGCATCAGCTCCCAGCGGCGGCTTCAAGATCATACTGAAGAACGCGAAGATACATGCTAGAAGAGTTATAATCAGAAGGAGGGAATAATACCGTGAGTAAAAGAGAGGAGGATGAAAATAAAACAGCAACTATCAAGATAGGCCCAAAACTCCTAGAATTACTAAGCAAGATAGGGGAGATAGAGCTCGAAGATGTAGAGATAGAGACTGACGAGTTGGAGTTATGGATTCAACCGGTCGCTCCAATAATCTCTAAGGTTCAGCCTCCAACGGTGAAGCCGCTGGAGAAACCGTTAGAGATAGAGAAGGTTGAGTTTGAACCGCTAATTCAGACGTATCCAGGCAAGATAATGGAGGTGAAACTGGGCGCTACGAGGGGGGAGGGCGGATCAA
>WAQA01000228.1 GCA_015520475.1 Candidatus Bathyarchaeota archaeon
TCAGATAATGAGTTGTCTAGGTGAAACTTTTTGGGTGGGATTCTCTTCGTCTCTATGGGCTCCGGAGGAGAGCGGATACTATCCGACGCTTACATGAACTTCAGAAATTTGAGGAAAGGAGAGAATTATTTCGTTGCCGTTAACACATCCAGCAAAGACCATGAAAGGGTTGAGCTCGAATTTAAACGTAGAAGGATACGGCGATACGATAACTTCATTACGATGATCATAGGCAGCGAGGAGCTAGGAGGCTACGGAGCCGGAAAAGATAGGAAGCTAGGTCTCTCCGCCTACAATGCTGATAGAGGCAAAGTCTTAGATGAACTGAGCAGCCTACATAAGCGTCAAAGGTTCAAGATAGCGTTTACACTTGCAACTTTAGGGGGAGGATGCGGCTCCCTAACCCTTGCAGAGATCAGCAAGGATATAAGGGATGAACTCGGCTTAAGGGTCATACCAATATGTACAATTCCATTCAGAAGGGAAGGAGCCCTGCTTATAGATAATGCTATGGAAGGGTTAAAGGAGATATCGAAGTCAGGGTTAAACCCGCTGATCTATGACAATGAAAGGATGATGCGGTTCTCAGACTCTGTTAAGGAAGGAGTTGAAAAGGTAAATAGGAACATCTCACTCTTAATAGCAAACCTTGTAGATCTAGTTGATTACGGAGGCTTCTCAAACCCTCCAATAGACATAATTGATGTTACTAGACTTATCACTCCACAGTGCGGCGCATTCTCAGTCGTCTTCGAAGACAACGTGAAGAGGTTTAGGAATGAATGGAAGAAACTTTTAGAGTTCAACCTCTCCCTCGAATCGAAGACGATAGAGGAGGCTAAGGCCTTCGTCCTCTTCAAAAGTAGGATGTTCCCACACAGCATAACAGAAGATGTAATCTCATACCTAAGATCTAAATATAAAGTGAAAGAGCTGATTCCTACAACCTTAGAGAATAACTTTGCCGGATACAACATTATGGTCATGATATGGGGGCTTGGAATAGACTATATAAAACCTAAACTTGAACCTAAAAAGGGACTCTCAGAGAAGGTTTCATCGATATTCAAATAGGCTGGGAGGCAGGGGCTCTCCACCTTAGATCATAAGACCTAAAGGATAAAGCGGGGTACTATGTCACTTCCAGCTCTATATACATCCCCTAAAAATCTTCTTTATGTTATGGAATGGTAGAGAAGCTGTTAACGCTTAGGGAAGATTGTAGAAGGCTTGGTGTTCATCCGAATACTTTGAGGAAGTGGGATGGGCAGGGTAGGATATGGGTTGTTAGAACTGTTGGTGGTCGTAGAGGAATACCTGAAGGTGAAGTTGAACGGTTGATGGGGGTTTTAAGGCTGGATTTTTCCAGAAAAGCTGCAGTGTATGTCAGGTTCTCCTCTCGCGGCCAAAAACAGAGGGGAGATTTAGATAGACAGAGCTTATTAGAATATGTAGAAGAGAAAGGTTACGAGGTTGCTGCTGTTTTAAAGGATGCGGCAAAAGGGACTCAACGAGAATAGAGAATCTCTAAATAATGAAGCCCAGTATATCCGTTATTGATTCATGTGCTAGACGGGCATACTTTAACACGGTATTATCAGGTGACAGGTGTGCTGGAACCGGCGGCATATCGTCCCCTCTATATAATTATCTTCTTAACCCTTATTCATCTTGCTTGTTCTAATCGCGTAGTCTACATACTCTCTGAAGCTCCATCCGACCCTAACCTCAAATTCTAGGTTCAACTTTTTATAGAAGCGTTTCAGAATCTCCTCTTCTATAACAGAGGCCCCGAAACTGAAGAAGTCCTTCAAGAATTTGTCGAATGCTTCAGGGTTCTTTGGTATGTCCCGTCTCTTTATATTATGTCTCTCCATCTGGTAATAGACCAGTCTCTTTATGTTCTCACCTAAGACTGAGAGTCCTTCATCAACTGCCTCTAGGAAAGTCTTCTCGTATTCGTCCTCTCCAGGATTCGTCCTCCCTTTATTCTCTTCCTCTTTACCCATCTCTCAATTCATCTCCTACTCTATCGGCGTAAGTTTATAGTATAGACATCCCCTCCTAGCCTCCCCCGTTATACTGTAGTATCCTGTCCACGGTATCTCTCCTGAGAGGAGAATGTTCCCATAGAGACTCTTGATTTTCAAGTGTATGTTGGATAGTGATGCCAAGTGCCCATGAATCCTATATGTTGTCCTAGAGAATAATGCCAGTAGGTTTCCCTCTTCTAGAGTATGTGTTACTAGAGCGTTTAAGGCCTCCTTGAGTGCATCGCCATAAATTGGGAAGAGGGAGTCTATCGGAACGAAGATGAATACGGGCCCCTTAGTCCTATCCTGTAAGTCGCTTATCTGCTCAATCCATCTTCGCATGTCAACCTTGATATCTACGCCGCTGTAGGTCTTGATTATGGGATCATCATATTTTATAGCGTCCTCCTCTTTGAGGCCGATTACGAGTTGTTTCTGTATCATGTCCTCCTCTACACCCGTCCTAGAGAGTATCATCTTTTTCAGGATGATTGGAGGAGTCTCTGGAAGCGGAATTAAGAAGCATCCTTTTCCGAGCAAGAGCCAGTTCCCAACGATCCTGCTGAATATCAATGCCGTTACTATGTTGGGGGTGTTCTCATCCATCTCTATGAAGACGGTTGATCCCCTCTTGAATCCTCCCCCAAGGATCCTATCGAGATCCTTAGATCCTGTTGAAAAGTGGGTTGACGTGTCCCTTATAACCTCAAACTTTCCTCTCTTAGCAGTTCGCTTCAACTCGAATGGTGGAAGAACATGAAGTCCACCCTTCCTTATCGTGAATAGGTACGTAGATCTCATCAGTGGGATGCCGCGCATCTTAACTATTTCCATCTCCCTAATTATCCGGCAGTTCTCAACTCTTCTCCTAAGAATTATTAGGGCGTCGGAGACGAATTCTTCGAGACCCATCCCAATCCGTTCGCTTCCAATAGGAGTCTCAACAATTAATAATGTTGTAACGCCCATCCGACGTGTAATCTTGCTGAATACCGTATGCAATAGGATTCTGGCGTCTAACCTATCTTTAAGTATCTGTGATATAGCTGTGAAGGAGTCTATGACGAGCCTCTCAGCACCTAACCTAGCAACAACATCTAAGATGCTCTCAAGCATAGTTGACAATCCCCCCTCCCTCATCGTCACCATGTCAAGATACTTGAACCGACCCTTCTCTTCAAGACTTTTAAAGTCCATGCCTAAACCATGCATGTTCTCTATAAAGGTATCCTTCCCTTCAGCAAAGCTAACGTAGACTCCTCCCTCCCCGATTCTTGCTCCCTCATGTATGAATTGGGCTGCGAAAGTTGACTTTCCAACGCCTGGATTACCGGCGACCGTTACCATATAGCCCCTCCGCAGCCCTATCAGCCTATTCAATCCAGAAATGCCCCATAAGATCCTACTCATATACGCCATCCCTACCAGAAATTAGTAGCCGATGAATATATATCAAGAATTGCTCTGAAGAATATTTAACTCTGTCGGCTAAAAAATCAAACCTCAACAGAAGAGGAATCGAAAAGGCAAAAGAAGCCATAACCCCTTCCTGTTACATCAAAAGCTGAAGTAGAGTGAGTTATCCGACTAAAAGAACCAATCCAACCGTAATAACCATCTTAACAAAACAATTCCGAATCCTCAAAGAGCGGATAGCCCATCACTCAACTGGAATCCCCCGACAAGATTAAATTCTACGCGGGAATCCTTAACATATAAAGGAAAGGAGATGAATGATGATTGTTGAGGATGAATACGGATTGTCTTGTGAAGCTTTCAGTTCTCGGAGCAGTATCTCATCCAACAATCAAATCACCATATAAGATATCAGCTGATGGTGCGCCGAGAGTTCTTCCAGGAGTTGGAGGAATCACGTATAATGTTAGAGTAGGAGATCCGGCTGTTGGATGGGAAGCGGATCATGTGGAGCCCGGTGTAAGCGTGAAAAGTAAGGATGGAAAAGAGGCGAACATGGCATTAAATATTCTCTCATGCATCGGAAACGAGGCTATAGTAGTCTCGGGAGATGCAAAGGGGGAAAGAGGAGTTGTAACTGGAAAGCATGGTGGAATAGAACATGTACTAGTAGACTTTAAACCGGACATAATGGAGAAACTCTTAATCGGCGACAAGATCCTAATAAAATCTTTTGGGGTAGGCTTGAAACTGCAGGATTATCCTGAAATAAAAGTTATGAACATAGACCCAAAGCTCTTAGAGATGATAAATCCGGAGCCAGAAGGGGATAAACTGGTTTTTCCAGTAACACATATCATACCAGCATCGATAATGGGGTCTGGCCTAGGAGCAACCCACACCTACTCAGGAGACTATGACATACAGCTCTTCGACGAAGAAATAAGAAAGGAATATAATCTGGAAACGCTCAGGCTGGGCGATTTAATAGCGATAAAAGATGCAGATCACTCCTACGGAAGAATATATAGGAAGGGTGCGGTGACAATAGGCATAATAGTCCATAGTGACTGCATAATATCAGGTCACGGGCCAGGAGTCACAACAATACTAACATCAACGAGAGGAAAGATAAAACCAAAAATAAACCCAGATGCAAATATAGCGAATATCCTAAAGTTAAGAAATAATTCTTCATATCTCAAATGTAGGTAACTGATATTCCTCTTTATCTAGATATAAAAATTAGCAATTAAACGAGTGGAATCACGGTTATCGAAAAATATATAAATATATTGCGTCTGACCCTAAAATCGAGGTTCACTGACTGTGATAACACTTAATTCCTCATACTTAATTAGGATTCGTTTAAAAGCAGTAAGGCGTGGTGTATGGTTCAAGATTCTCTCAGGACTAGACAGAGCCCTATATAACCTGGTTCTGAAATATGTAGACAATTTAAAGAGTCCAAAATTAATAGATAGTATAGCAA
>WAQA01000229.1 GCA_015520475.1 Candidatus Bathyarchaeota archaeon
GGACTATCCAATACTGAAGACAGAAGACCAACACTTAAGTTTATCGCAATCCATCCCCTCCCTCACGGACGGGATCTTCTTGCGAGATTAAGATAAATCCATGATAAAATATTAGAGGAAAGAGGCCAAGACAGATCATTATGTAACCTTCTGGGGCAAACTTATTTATCCACCTTCAAGTAGAGGTGGAATAATTCTGCCATAAGGTTTTGGCAGCAGAACTTTTTGTAAACTCCACATACCCCCAAAACGTTATGCCAACAACAATAAGTTAACAGAACCCGATAAAGAAAGAACACGCCTTCCCCAGTCCATCTCGCAGTTAAAACCGCAAGCCTTTCTCAGAGATCTTCTGTAATCTTCACTCGATAACCCATTCTTCAGCAGTAAATATTAATGGTCTATCAGTTCATATCCTATATGGGATTTGGAGGCAATTAGATAAGATGAGTAGATCCTGGGATAAACTTGTTCAAAGCTTGATTAGAAGTGGAATTCTAAGATCGCCTCGTGTGATAAGAGCGATGAGGATGGTTCCTAGGGAGCTGTTCCTACCGGAGGATGAGAGATCCTATGCTTCTATAGACTCTCCGCTTCCGATAGGTTCAGGTCAGACAGTCTCAGCGCCACACGATTGATCCCTTCCGGATCAATCGGGCGAAACATGGTGTCTATAATGAATGAGGCTCTTGAGTTAGATGTCGGCCATAAAGTTTTGGAGGTTGGAGCAGGTTCTGGATGGCATGCATGCACCGTTGCTGAGATAGTAGCTCCAAGTGACGTTCCAAGAGATAGGTGGGGCCATGTATACTCAATCGAGATAATACCTGAGCTGGCTGAATTTGCGAAGAGGAATGTTAAGAGAGCTGGATATGAAGATCGCGTTACAATTCTCTGTATGGATGGATCTGAAGGTTACCCCGATAAGGCCCCCTATGATCGCATACTCGTCACAGCTGCTGCTCCAAGAATCCCGGAGCCGCTGAAGAAGCAGCTTAAGCCCGGCGGAATCATGGTTATACCCGTTGGGAGCGTAGGTTTCTATCAGACCTTGATAAGGCTGAGAAGAATGGATAATCGATACTTCGAAGAGGATCTCGGCGGGGTTGCATTTGTGCCGTTGAGAGGTAAATATGGCCATAGACCTTATTAGCTCTTCATGAATGACCCTGACAATATATATCCCTAAATGAGAGACGGAGTTATTTATAATAATATCTACATCTATAATTCAAGGTGCTGGGTGAAGAGTAAGAGTTTATGGTAGAGGGGATAACGTGCCCTTTAACGATCTATTAAGCATATTGGTAGCTTCAGCATCCATAATAATAGCGGCTGCTGCGATACTTCTCTCGAGATATGAAAGAAAGGAGCATGCTAATATTCTCGATGTTAAAGGAGAAACTGAAAGAAGCAAGCTGGATGTTCCCCTTAAGTTTGAAGGGGGAGTGAGTGTATCCTCGAATCTGGTAGAGGAAGCCAGAAACAAACTGAGGATTCTAGAGATTGAAAGGGAAATTCTTAGCTACGCTATTAGACGACTCTATGAAGCACAGGCTGAAGGAAGGATAAGTGAGGAGGAGAGGGATAGACTGGCACAGAAGTATAAGGAGGATATGAAAAGGATAAATGAGGAGATATCGAGGGGGCAATCTATAATAGCCCTGAACGAGCTTGAAAGGATGAGGGATGACCTCCTAAAACTCTTCAATCAACGCTTCAACGAATTAAATAGGAGAATAGAAGAGTTAAGGATTAAGAGTGGAATAATGAATGCTGTAAAGCCTAAAATAGTTAAGAGGGCTAAGGCTCCAGAAGAAAGGGAAGTTCATGAAGAAACTGAAAGGAAGAAGCCTCGTCAGAAGAAGGTGAAAGAAAAGAAGAAAGCAGAAGATAAAGATGTGGAAAGCGAAGCTGAAAAGAAAGTAGAGCAGATTATGGCTGAAATCGAGAAGGTTCTAGATAGACTTCAACAGATAGAGGCCTCTGATTAAGATGGAATGGAAGGAAGAAGCTAAGAGAAGAGCCGCATTAGAAGCAGTTAAACATATAAAAGACAACTTCGTCGTCGGATTAGGAAGCGGAACAACAGCCGCATACGTAATCAAAGAGATAGGCAGAATGATAAAAGAGAATAACTTCAAAATCTTGGGTGTTCCAACATCGTATCAATCC
>WAQA01000230.1 GCA_015520475.1 Candidatus Bathyarchaeota archaeon
CTCTTAACATATCTTCCATTCGAGAATAGGGAGAGGAAATCCTTTATGAAGGAAGAATCCATAATTAGACCCTTTATAACCTTCTCGCCCTTACCAGTGAAACCCTTAAAGTAATTTAGGTTATGAGAAAGGAAAGCTAAGTAAACCTCAAACTTGTTTGATCCACCCTTGATTTCACGGACAAAAACTCCTGCGTCAGGGAGAACATCAAACGATATCTTATGAGACATCAACCCGAAACCGTCGAAGAGAAGGGTTCTCCTACCCCAAGGAACAAGCCATAAGGGATAATAAACCTTAGATATGAACATGATCTCCTCGGGAGCCTTCTTAGATATTAAACCTCCACCCTTCTCACGGTTTATCTCAGCTAAACAGAAGATGGCGGCTAACTCCATACTATTACTTATAGGTATCCGCCTCTCCTCCGACGGCAGAGAGAATGGCAATAGGAACCTTGAAACTCCCTCAGGCAAAGAACCACCAGAAATAGTATTATTACATAATTCTTAATATACCCTTCTTAAAAAAGAGATGCTTGAGAGTAATGGAGAACCGGATAAGGGAAGGAGATTACGTCCTCCTATTCCTGGATCGGAAAAGAACATATCTGGTTAAAGTGGAGAGAGAGAAGACATTACATACCCATAAAGGCTTCATAGAACTGGAGAGATTAATCGGGAAGAATTATGGATCTAGAATAAAGAGCAGCATGAACATAGAATTCGCAGCACTTAAACCTACACTGAAAGATTACATCTTCAAATCCGCAAGGAAAACGCAGATAATCTATCCTAAAGATATAGCGTTAATAATACTGTTCAGCGGAATAGAAGCTGGAAGCGTCATAGTTGAAGCTGGAACAGGGACAGGAGCATTAACGATAGCTTTAGCCCACTATGTTAAACCTACAGGCCGCGTCTACAGCTATGAAATCCGAAAAGAATTCATCGAAACAGCGATAAAGAACCTTAGAAGAGCAGGGGTGGAAGAATACGTTGAACTTAAAAATAAAGATATAACTGAAGGTATAGATGAGGAAGACGTTGATCTAGTTGTTCTAGACATGGCAACTCCATGGCTCGTCGTTCCCCACGCATACAAGGCGTTGAAGGGAAGCGGAGTATTCACGTCATTCAGTCCAACAATAGATCAAGTAGTGAAGACCGTGAAGACACTTAAAGAAGAAGGATTTACGGATATAATGACTGTAGAGTGTCTCTTAAGGAGAATGCAGGTAGAAGAGGGAAGAACAAGACCTGAAACATTAATGGTAGGTCACACCGGATACTTAACGTTTGCAAGAAAAATATTGAGGTGAAGGACTCTTCTATAACAGTGGAGATAAAATAAAAAACTTTTAAGATGGCTTTAATGAAGTATTAAGGCGGTGGTAACACATGAGCGGAACCGCAAAGAAGAGAGTTTTCGTCACAAGGGAGATACCGTCAGATGCACTGAAACTTTTAAAATCAAAATTTGAGGTTGAAGTTTGGCCTGAGGAGACACCTCCCCCAAAGAACATCCTCATAGAGAAGGTGAAGGTTGTTGATGGGCTATGCTGCCTATTAACCGATAAGATAGATGCCGAAGTGATCAATGCAGCCGGGGAACAACTGAAGGGAATAAGTCAAATCGCAGTTGGATACGACAACATTGACTTGGAAGCCGCAACCAAGAGGGGAATCTACGTAACAAACACTCCTGGAGTATTAACAGACACGACAGCCGATTACGCATTCGCCCTCCTAATGGCCACTGCGAGGAGGATAGCTGAGGCAGACAGATATGTGAGGGATGGAAGATGGAAGATTCCTTGGGGCTTAATGATGATGCTTGGACAGGACGTCTGGGGTAAAACCATAGGGATAATAGGGATGGGGAGGATAGGAACGGCCATGGCAAGGAGAGCTAAAGGCTTCAACATGAAGATTCTATATTACGACGTAGCCAGAAACGAGGCGGCTGAGAAGGAGTTAGGAGCGGAATATGTTGACTTAGAAACCTTACTGAAGGAGTCAGACTTCGTATCAATACATGTTCCACTGCTACCGTCAACACGCCACCTAATAAATGAGGAGAGACTTAAACTGATGAAGAAGACAGCCTGCCTCATTAACACTTCCCGTGGACCAGTAGTCGACGAGAAAGCCCTCTACAAAGCGTTAAAAGAGGGATGGATATGGGCTGCTGGCTTGGACGTATGGGAGAAGGAACCGACAGACCCGGACAATCCACTTCTAAAATTAGATAATGTAACGGCTTCACCTCACATAGCAAGCGCCAGCTACGAGACAAGAACTAGAATGGCTATTATGGCAGCGGAGAACATGATAGCCATCCTCGAGGGAAGAGTTCCACCGAACCTTGTAAACAAGGAAGTATTGAAGGTTCGTCCGCCAGAAAAGTAGAGGCGCCCTATCTCCTCCATTTTTATTTTTCTAAGATTTAATCCGAAGGGATTCTAAGCCTTCACAAGGCAACATTTAATCCGATTTTACGGATGTATCAAGAGAATCATCTGAGAAGCTAGCCAATCTGAAAAGTTGAGGATGCTGATTAACCTTCAATTACATATCTGTAGGAGACGTATTTACCAGCCGTTGGACTGTCCCTTATGATCTTAAGGATGTCACCGGGCTTAGCGCCTATCGCCCTAACAACGGGATCGGAAGCCTTTATCCTTGGAAGCTGGTAGGGTTTCACCCTATACTTCTTCAAGACCTCCTCCCTCTCCTCAGGAGTTAATATCTGATGGACTGGAACCAAGAAGTGATCAAAGATGCTGAAGGTCAATGACGTAGCAGGGATCAACTCAATATTGTTCTTCCGCGCCATCGTCCTAGCAGCCTGCGTGTAGCTGCCCTTAGCTATGATCATTCCCCCATCAACATCCCTCTCCTTCATGCCCTTTATCAGCTGATTCACGTAGCTTACACCTACAGCATCAGATGTCGGAATCGCCCATAGAATCAATCTCTTACCATCCTTAGTCTCCAACAGAAAATAGACTCCCTCTTTTTGATCTTCCCTCTCAATGATCCTGTATCCTCTGGAATCAATTAGAACCTTGATCCTCTTCTCTAAGATTTCATCTAGGACCAATCACTACACCACTCTAACCAAATGATAAAGAATAAACATTAAAACTTTACGCTTAAACCTTAACCTTTTAATAGGGATCCTCCACTAGAATAATGGAAAAAGGCTTCAGGGAAATCTCAAGATGACTGCAAAGGAGAGGTTCAGGATAGTAGCAGTTGGAGGAACATTCGATAAGTTTCATAAGGGACATAGAGCATTAATAATGAAGGCCTTCGAGGTTGGAGAACACGTTCTAATCGGCCTATGCACCGATGACTTCGCCTTGAAGCTTGGAAAGAACCATGAAGTAGCCCCATATGAGGATAGGCTTAAAGAGCTGGAGGCCTTCCTGAAGAAGAATAACTTTTCAGGTAGATTTAGGATTATACCGCTCAACGATGCCTATGGACCTACAATCTCAGATGAAGAGATAGAAGCCATCGTAGTCAGCGAGGAAACCGCAGCGAGAGCAGAGGAGATCAATAAGATACGGAGAGAGAGGGGGCTGAAGCCGCTTAATATAATAGTTATCAGGATGGTGCCGGCTGAGGATAGAATATCCATATCATCAACCAGGATTCACCGCGGCGAGATAGATAGGGAGGGCAGACTGATACTTCAACATGAAAGAAAGGAATCTCTAGATTCCTAGCCTAAAATTCATAACAGCCTCAGCGGATTCCTCCATTCTAGATTGAAGAGTTAAAGAGCACGTTGAAACGGCAAAAAATATTTAAATGTATAATACGTTTATCACTACAACTCTTTAATAGGTATCTCTTGACGGCAAGGTGAAAAGGGGAGAGACGCCACGTTCAATCTAGTTACTCTGGAGGATACGATACGGATACCGCCTAACAGGTTCGGCCATCCACTCGAAGAAGTCGGATATGAACAGTTAAGGATGAAGTATGAAGGAATAGCCGATGATGAGCTTGGATACGTGATAGCTGTAGTAGATATCAAAGTTTCACCTGTAGGGAAGATACTTCCAGGGGATGGAGCGACACACCATAAAGTTGTCTTCTCACTCTTAACATTCTACCCGAAAATACAGGAGATCGTTGAGGGAGAAGTAGTTGAAGTAGCCGATTTCGGAGCGTTTATCAGGATAGGCCCTGTTGACGCATTACTCCACGTCTCACAGTTAATGGATGACTTCATCTCCTACGATGAGAAGCAGGGAGTTCTAATGGGTAAAGAGACGAAGAGAAAAGTTTCTACAGGAGACTTCATGCGCGTCCGCATAACAGCGGTCTCCTTCGGAAGAGGAAGCTCAGGTAAGATCGGGGTTACGGCTAGACAGCCATTCCTAGGTAAGCTCGAATGGATAGAGGAGGACGTACTAAAGGTTAAAGGGAAGGAAGAGAAGGAAAAGAGTAAGAAGTGAAAGGAGGAAACATCATATATGGTTGACAGGGCATGCAGAGAATGCCGCTACATCTCACAGGAGCTTACCTGCCCAAACTGTAAATCAACCAATCTCAGCGATGACTTCAGCGGCGTAGTATACATTATAGATCCTGAAAGGTCAGCCGTTGCACATTTAATGGGAATAAACAAGAAGGGTAAATATGCTATCCGCGTAAGGTGAGCATGATAAGGATATTAACTCCATCCCTTCGTAGAAGATTGAAGAGGCCCCTAGGCTTACTAGTTCGAGGAGATTTTGAGGAGACAATAAGTGAACTGTCAAGGATAATCAATGCTGAGAAGCCGCCTATGATAATAGCTGTAGGAGATAAAGTTTCAGAGATGATCTATAAGAGGAGGATGGAACCCTGCATATTCATAGTCGATAATAGGATTATGAGGAGGCAGATAGAACCATTAACACTTGAGGTTGACAAGACAATAAACGTTTCAAACCCTCCTGGAACCATAACAGATGAGGCCTTAAGGGCTGTTGAGAGATCAATCCAAGATGGCGGGAGGGTTAAGATATTAGTTAGGGGAGAAGAGGATCTCCTAGCATTGGCCGCAATATTATATGCACCTAAAGATTCAGTTATTGTTTATGGACAACCAAACGAAGGAATCGTAATCGTGAAGGTAACGGATAAAGCTAAAGAGGAAGTATCGAAGATTATAGATGAGATGGAGATTAAGAATGGGAAAGAATAAATTATAGAAGATAGAATTAGAGAGAAAGGGTCTGAGAACAATGGAGGTTAAGGTCATATCCGAAAAGAAGAATATCCTCCTAAAGAGGAGAGAGGTTCTCTTCAGCGTATCTCATCAAGGCCAAGGAACACCAAGCAGACTTGAGGTTAAGGAGAAGCTGGCTTCGCTGCTAAATGCAGACTTAGACTGTATATTCATAAGGAAGATGGAGACTAAAACGGGCTCCTCAAGAACTATTGGAGAAGCAAACGTCTACGATGATAGGGAACAGGCTGAAAGGATCGAGCCTGAACATATAATCTCTAGGAACAAACCTGATAGAGAGGAAGGAGGAGAGGAGGGTTAATGTCTAAGAGTGATGAGTCATCAAAGAAGAAGAGGTTCATCTCAGCATATTATAAGATTGAGGATGGAAAATTGAAGAGGCTGCTTCCCTTCTGTGAGAGGTGCGGTCCAGGATATTTCATGGCGGATCATGGCGACAGATTCTCATGTGGACATTGCGGCTTCACCAAGTATAAGCAGAAGGCGGAGTAGCAGCGGAACCAGTCAATCCTCACCTGAAACCTTCGCTTGGAGCAGCATAAGAGAGGCTGCTAAGAGAAGCGCTATGGTTAATATTATTATCACGTTTCTGACGAATTGGTAATGCATAGTATTCTCGAATGCAGGCAAGTATCGAAGCCAGAGATAGACTATCAACAGCAACATAAAGAATACGGATAATAAATGAAAC
>WAQA01000231.1 GCA_015520475.1 Candidatus Bathyarchaeota archaeon
GGACATAGCGTCTTCACATTAGACAGGAGAGGCAATATAACACCGGTAGAAGCCGCTGACCTAAAAGAAGGAGATTATATAGCCATACCATCATCAATACCGCCACAAGAAGAGAAGAGCTACAGATCCCTAAACTTAGTTAAGAAACTTGCAGGTTTACCGGCAAGTTTAATAGCAGACGTAATAGTCTTCATCAGAGGCAAGGATCTCCATAAGAAGATAAGGAATAGTGAAGGGAATTATCAGATATTATCTACTATCAGAAACATTAACATAGGACATGATCCAAGAGAGAACAACTCCATAAAGAGAACAGAGAACGATACATTCTTCGTAAGATTAAAGGATCTGCTACCAGCCATAAGATGTATAGATGACTCAACAGTCTCATCATGGCGGATAGGACTATATGGAGAATCGCAGACCGTTAACGCATCCATCCAGCTTAAGGAGGACTTCTTCAAGCTTCTAGGATACTACGTCTCAAGCGGATATTCCAGAATCATCAGAGACAACTATGGAAACTACATTTACAAAGTCGCAATAAAGAGCGAAGATACAAACATGCTGAGAGAGGTTGAAAAGTTAATCTCTAAGACTTTCAGGATTAATTGCAAATATTTAGAGGGGAAGAGAGAGGTAACCATCAACTCTAAGATATTATACTTAATCTTCAATGAGATCTTGGATATAGGCTCGGCTGGAGACAGGTTAATACCCAGCATAGTCATGACGGGATCCAGAGAGAATAAAAAAGCGTTTTTAGAAGGATACTTCAGAGGTAACGGATGGAAAGGAGGAAAGGCAGAGTTCAAATGTAAGAATAAGATGATTATAAGTCAGTTAGCATTCCTCCTAAAACAGCTAGGTATAAACAAGATATACCTGAAGAAGAATGGGGGTATACATACTCTAGTCGTAGAAGACTTATACGACTGGGAACATAGGAGGATGGGAAGCCACTCCACAGCGATCACAAACTGGCTTGTTAAAGAGAAAGAGAATTATCTGAAGTATATGCGTGACGGGGGAGAATATGAAAGAACCAAGGGAGATATCAGCCTAGAGAGAATAGTAAAGATAAGAAAAGTCAAGTCATCATCAGAATACGTATATGATTTATCGGTTGAGAATGATGAGAACTTCATCGGCGGATACGGACTAATCTGTCTGCACAACAGTTACGGAGTCTTCGGAGCTGAACCCTTCGATCTTTACTGTCCACCAGTTGCCGAAGCTACAGCAGCAATAGGCAGAAACGTTATAACAAAGACTATAGAAAAAGCTAAGGAGCTGGGTATTGAGGTGATATACGGCGACACCGACAGCCTCTTCCTGAAGAACCCTTCCGAGAAACAGATTAGAGAATTGGCTGAATGGTCAAAGAGGCTTCTTGGCATGGAATTAGAAGTAGATAAGATCTACAGATACACCGTTCTCAGCTCTAGAAAGAAGAATTATCTCGGAGTTTTAGAAGATGGAAAGGTTGATGTTAAGGGATTAACTGGAAAGAAGAGG
The DNA here is from genome assembly GCA_015520475.1 of Candidatus Bathyarchaeota archaeon. GTDB lineage: Archaea > Thermoproteota > Bathyarchaeia > Bathyarchaeales > WAQA01 > WAQA01. The sequence goes on from WAQA01000231.1 coordinate 1,519, forward strand.
CATATCCCACTTATAATAAAAAGATCCTTCGACATGATGGAAGAGATACTTAGCAGGGTGAAGACGCCGGCAGACTTCGAAGAGGCTAGAAGAGACGTGAAGAAGATAGTTCTTGAATGCTACATGAAACTGAAGAAGCGTGAATGGGATGATCTGAACGATCTAGCCTTCGAAGTTGTCCTAGGGAAGGTTCCTGAAGCATACGAGAAGACAACGCCACAGCATGTGAAAGCAGCCCTTCTACTGAAGAAGAAGGGAAGAGAAATAAAGGCCGGTGACACCATCAGATTTGTGAAGACCATCAAAGAACCACATGTTAAACCAGTTGAACTGGCAACGAATAAAGAGATAGATGTAGAGAAATACATAGATTATTTGAGGTCAACCTTTGATCAAGTATTGGATGCTCTTGGATTAGAATTTGACACAATAATAGGATCAACTAGACTTGAACAGTTCATGACTTTAACCTAACATTTAACAGGGATCCTTGAAGCCCTATTTGAAGATGTCTTTTAACGTCACCTATGCTAAAGCTGACCAGAAAGTAAGCGTATTTAACAGGTAGATTGAACAGTCATGAGTAGACGTGTCACTTTTCAGTTGTCTCCACACCCATCGCCTTAAACAGTCTTATCATGCTAGGTCTACTGAGGATGCACAGAAGAACATATCCTATAACCGCAATGGTAACGAGGCTGCTTAACGTTATACTTAGAATCATAGATGCCCATAGAGGCACTGCTGAACCGAGGATTTCAGGTGGAGGAATAAGGAGCCAGAGATATCCACCTACAATCATGCCTACCGTTATGGAGCCCAGAACACATGCAAGAAGCCTTCTAGACTTCAAATAGAATATGATGGATGCTGAGAGCAGATTTGCGATGGGACCTAGAAGAACATCTAGAAGAGTGAAGGATCCGAAGTATATGATTCCTCCAGCCATGTTACCGATGAAGCAGCCTAACGTGACGCCCCATATAACAGGCCAACCAAAGAGGGCAGCTAAAGGCAGAAGACTATCTGCAATCCTTAACTGTACAGGTCCAAATGATATAGGAGCTAAAGCAACTGAAAGAACTGAATATAAACCAGCAACAAGAATAGCTAAACTGATACTTTTAGTCTTAGTCATATCTAACCTCCTAACCCGGGGTTTATAGGGCGGAACGGGTGGAGGACCACTCACCCGCCTTAGACGCTATAACCATAACGTTCTAATTTAATAATCTTTCGCTTCTGGATGTCGGAATGGATAACGCTGCATATAACCTATATACCATCGCCCTTCTCCTCTCGAACGTTCTATGGAGCGAATCCGGTTCCTAGAATGATTTATATTTGGTTGATAGGTAAATGGTATAGAATTCAACATCTAGAAATTGTTGAGGGGACCTCCACCATAGTTATCTACATGAATTGTTCTGTATTTAGATAGGCTTTGATGAGTTGACACTGTCTACAGGTGATAGGCTTGTCTATAGCCATAGAAGCCGATAATCTAGTGAAAAGCTACATCACTAGATTGAAGAGTGGATTTTTAAGGAGGAAGAAGAGAGTACTTGAGGCCTTAAAGGGAGTATCATTTACAGTTAATTATGGGGAGATCTTCGGGTTGCTTGGACCAAATGGAGCTGGGAAGACAACGACAATAAAGATTCTGGCAACGCTACTCCTTCCAGATGGCGGTAGGGCTAGAGTAGCGGGATACGACGTAGTTAATGAAGCAGAGAAGGTTAGAGATTCTATAGGGGTAACATTGACTGTGGAGAAGGGTTTCTTCTGGAAGCTCACTGGCAGAGAAAACCTTAAATATTTTGGAATGTTGAGGGGACTAAGCGGGTCAAGACTGGATGAACGTGTAGATTATCTCCTTGAGATGCTGGAGCTGAAGAGACTAGGCGCCTCAGACAGGTTCTATGAAGAATACTCATTGGGCATGAAGGCTAGATTATGCTTAGCTAGAGCCCTACTGACCGATCCACCCATACTTATGCTGGATGAGCCTACGCTAGGCCTGGATCCCCCATCGGCAAGGGAGATAAGGAATCTACTAACCAGCCTAGCTGATGAGGGAAAAGCCGTTCTAGTAACAACTCATAACATGTTCGAGGCCGAGCTTATATGTGATAGGATAGCTATAATTGATGATGGAAGGATCATAGCCACAGGCAGAGTAGAGGATCTCAAAAGGAGAGTATCCAATAGAATAGCCGTTAAAATATTTGTGTCGAACCCTAATTTTGGAGACTTAGCTAGGCTGGAGGGGATAGTTGGTAAGGTTGGATTCGGAGTTGACGATACAGGAAGGGCATATATCAGGTTTACATGTGAACCTGGAAGCGAGGATAGAGTCATAGCGGATATAATAAAATTTCTGGGGGAGACAAATATTAGAGTCTTCAGGGTTGATGTTGAGGAGCCTACATTGGAGGATGTCTTTATAAGCCTAACCGGTAGAACAGGTGAATCCTGATGGTTAACTGGACACACATACTTAGAGCACAGATATTCTCTATAAAGTGCTGGTATAAGAATAATAGGTGGATGCTTATCTCCACCTTTGTATGGCCGTACTTGATGGTAGGAACTCTCTTCGGCGTAGGATTGACTCTTGGAAGTATAGATGAATACGCCAGGAAGGTTGGAGTTGCCAATCCGGCCCTATACCTTCTAGCCTCAAGCGTAGTGGCCATGTCAAGCATATACATAATGTATTCGATTACAGGTTTCATCCTGCAGAATAGATGGATTGGAACGTTACCTTACATATTCCTCTCCCCAGTTAAGGCTCATACTATCATGATATTCTCAGGTCTACCTGATGCTGTTCTCTCACCGGCCCTAACAACAACAGCTATCCTTCCAGCAGCAATATACTTTGAGGGGGTTACAGGGGCTTGGAGAATACTCATCATACTCCTAATAATAATTCTTGGAATGCTTCCTTTGATGGGATTATCAGTTATAATCGCGTCGCTCCTACTGATCCTGAAGGAGGAAAGCAATGTTATGGGAAGTATAATACCATTCATGCTGCTAGTGTCAGGCGTATATTATCCGTTGGAGGTGCTGCCTAGAATACTCCAGTTAATATCAAGGGCTGTCCCAACAACTTATGTAATTGAAGCTACAAAGATAGTTTCAACTTATCTAATTCCTGAAGCTAGACTGTTGATGACGGCGCTCTACATGATTGGCCTGTTAACTTTAGGGTATAATCTGATGGCAGCATCGGCTATAGCTAAACTTGATAGGATAATAAAGTATAGGGGAGCATTATAGGATTGGAAGGATTTAGAGGAGGATTCCTCAAGTATCAAACCATAAACAAGTTGAGGGCAGTATTATGGCTTCACACGCTTAGAATCTGGAGATATAAATACTCATTCCTGAACATGACATTGAATCTTATAATATGGGTTATAATCTTCATTTTAGGGGCTTTAATGTTTCTTCCAAGCGGAGGGATTGCTAGGGCTCTACCCATAATCTTCTGGGGGATTGTTATGTGGAATATCATATCAAGCGCCGTCTGGCTTATAGGAGGATGGACAGACTTTTATTTATCACAAGGATTCTTTGAGGAGCATACGGTTACAAACACATCTTCATTCTTGGTTCTCTCATTTAGGGCAATAGCAGGACTTGTCCTATCAGCATTGGCAACAGTATTCACATATGCAATTATATCTTCTATTTCAGCCAGGAATCTCTTGACAGCGCAGAACCCCATCTTCATAATGTTAGGTCTCACATTACTAACTGCCATGGCCATCTCTTATGGATTGATCATCTCAGCTATATCATTCAGGATTGGAGTGCCAAATATGATGCTTGATATAATGAACTTTCTACTCTTAATCGTTGGTGGACTTGCAACGTCCATATCGTCCATACCGGAACCTTTAAGATACGTAGCCCTACTCATACCGTATAGCTACGCAGCTGAACTTGTTAGGTATGGAACTATAGGAATGGAGACTTACATGCCGCTCAACACAACATTAACTATAACATTCTCATTAACTATGATAATGGTTGCTGCATCCCTCTACTCAATGAAGAAGATTGAGAGATACGTGAGTAAGAATGGATTAAAAGCTGTTGGGAGAATGTAGATGCTTATCAACTTGAAGCTTAAGGGTCGGAGAGTTCTGGTTTTAGGCGGGGGACAGATAGGAGAGAGGAAGGTTAAAAGGTTTTTAGATGAATCCTCAGAGATTATAGTTGTCAGTAGAGAATTCACGGAAGAACTTAAGAGGTTAGAGTCTAAGGGTAAAGTTGAACTTGTCAAATGCAACCTTGAATCAGACATATCTATTATTAACTCTTTAATTTCAAGAGGGGACATTGTTATCATAGCAACAGACAATGAAGAACTGAACTTAAAAGCAGCGGTTATAGCTAGAGAACGGGGAGTTCTAGTGTCAGTTGCTGACAGACAGGATCTCAGCGATTTCTATCTACCAGCAATCAAGAGAATCGGAGGAATACAGATAGCTGTAAGTACAGATGGAAGAAGCCCGGCCATGGCTAAGATTTTACGGGATAGGATTGGAAGTATTATCACGGAAGAGGATATCCTCCAAGTGAACCTTCAACATTACATTAGAAACCTTATTAAGCCTTTAATTCCTGAAGGGGAGAAACGTAAAGCAGTCCTTTACAGAATAATCAGAGACATGAACATCAGGGATCTTTTAATGAATGGAAGGGTTGAAGAGGCGAAGAAGAGGGCAAGAAGAATAATCAGGGAGTACATGAAATAGGATATACTTCAACTAGTCGAGAGGAAAAGCTGTTTATTACTGCTATACCATCTTATTTATGCTGATTTAATTGAGGGGGAATGGAGAATATTTCCGCATGTAAGGATGAGAAGACTTCGGAAGAACAGTAAGATAAGGGATCTTGTAAGAGAAACCTCGTTAACAGCCAACGATTTGATCTATCCATTATTCGTTAAAGATGGGTTAAGCGATTCTGAACCGATACACTCCATGCCAGGTCAGTTCAGACTGTCAATTGAAGGAGCAGTTAAGGAGGCTGCTGAAATAGCTGATCTCGGAGTACCAGCCATAATCATATTTGGAATTCCGAAAGTTAAGGATGAAAAGGGATCATCAGCATACAATCCAAGGGGGATCGTTCAGAGAACCGTTAGGAGAATGAAGAAGGAATTCAGCGACGAACTTGTTATTATAACGGATGTCTGTCTCTGCCAATATACAAGCCATGGACACTGCGGAATAGTAAAGAATGGAATGCTCCTCAACGATCAAACCTTAGAGATACTTAAGAAGATAGCTGTGAGCCATGCTGAGGCAGGAGCTGATATAGTGGCGCCTTCAGGGATGATTGATGGGCAGGTTCAGGCTATAAGGGAAGCGTTGGATCAATCTGGATTCAGCGATGTGGCGATAATGGCGTATTCCGCCAAGCATGCCTCTAGCTTTTACGGTCCATTCAGGGATGCAGCTCACTCCGCCCCATCATTTGGGGATAGGAGAAGCTATCAAATGGACTACTCAAACCCAAATGAAGCCCTCAGAGAGGTTGAATTGGACATAAGAGAAGGAGCGGACATAGTCATGGTTAAACCAGCCCTGGCATACCTAGACATAATTTATAGAGTGAAGAGCAGGTATAGGATGCCTACAGCAGCCTATAATGTAAGCGGGGAGTACTCCATGATTAAAGCAGCCGCTGAGAAGGGATGGATAGATGAGAAAACAGCCGTCCTAGAGGTTTTAACGGCCATAAAGAGGGCTGGTGCAGATATGATTCTAACATACTTCGCTAAGGAGGTTGCGGAGTGGATGAGAAATGGATAATTCACGCTCCAGAAGATTGTATGAGAAGGCTAAGAAACTTATTCCAGGGGGAGTCAACAGTCCAGTAAGAGCCTTTAAACCTTATCCATTCTTCACGTCACATGCAGAGGGATCTAGGCTGTACAGCGTAGACGGCAACGTCTACATCGATTACTGCATGGCTTATGGACCATTAATACTCGGCCACGCCCACCCGAAAATAATAGAAGCGGTCAAAGAACAATTGGAGAGAGGAACAATGTATGGGACGCCTACAGAAGATGAGGTGAAGATCGCTGAGCTAATCGTCAACCTTGTCCCATGCATCGAGATGGTTAGACTTGTAAACACTGGAACTGAAGCAACCATGCATGCTATAAGAGCAGCAAGAGGATACACTGGCCGAGACAAGATCATAAAGTTTGAGGGATGTTATCATGGGGCACATGACTACGTCTTAGTAGAGGCAGGTTCAGGAGCTACAACCTTTGGATCTCCAACATCGCTTGGAATTCCAAGAGACACCGCAAGGAACACTATTGTATTACCATTCAATGACATAGAATCCTTCGAGAGAGCTGTAATGGAGAACAGGGATGAAATAGCAGCTGTAATCATCGAACCGGTCATCGGAAACGCAGGTGTAATCCCGCCTAAGAAGGGATACCTCAATGAGATACGAAAGATAACAGAGGAGGAGGAGATAGTTCTAATATTCGATGAGGTGATTACAGGATTTAGACTTGACCTTGGAGGGGCACAAGAGTACTATGGCGTCAAACCTGACATGGCAACCCTAGGAAAAATTATGGGCGGTGGATTTCCAATAGCGGCGTATGGAGGGAAGAGAGAGATTATGGAGCTCATATCACCACTCGGAAAGGTTTATCAAGCAAGCACCTTCAGCGGAAATCCCATCTCGGTGAAGGCGGGATTGACAACCCTAGAAGTGATAGTTAAGAATAGATCCTCCATATATAAACGTCTAGAAGAGGCGGGAGAGAAGATTGAGAGAGGATTAAAAGATATAGTTGAGGATAGAGGCTTGACTGCACAGGTGAATAGGGTAGCATCAATGTTCCAGATATTCTTCACGGACGGGCCTGTCCTCAACTATAGGGACGCAAAGAAATCAGATAAGGAGAAGTTCATGAAATATCAGAGGAGATTGATGAGTGAAGGAATTTTCATTCCACCATCACAGTTCGAGACATGCTTCATATCAACAGCGCATACCGACGATGATATAGAGAAGACTCTAGATGCAATGGATAGAGCTATCAAAGGCCTTTAAGAGATGAGTCCTAGATGAGATTAACCGTCGGTACGAGAGGAAGTAAACTCTCACTAATACAGACAAACGTCATAATTAAAAGATTGAAAAGACAGTATCCAGACTTAAAAGTTGACGTTAAAGTGATAAGGACAACAGGGGACAGAATAACTGAGAAGCCCTTAACAGCAATTAAAGTGAAGGGAATCTTCGAGAGAGAGATTGATAAGGCTGTTATTAATGGAGAGGTTGACTTTGCAGTTCACAGCATGAAGGATCTTCCAGTAGAGCAGCCTCCGGAAATAATGATAGTTGCTGTTCCAGAAAGGGATGAACCTAACGATGTACTAATCTCAAAGGATAAAAGGAGATTTATGGATCTACCTAGAGGCGCCGTTATAGGAACTGGAAGCCCAAGGAGAATAGCGCAGATTCTCAGATTAAGACCTGACTTAAGGGTTAAACCGATAAGAGGGAACGTTGACACTAGAATAAGGAAGGTTGAGAATGGCTTATACGACGCTGTGATCCTTGCAGAAGCCGGAGTGAAGAGGCTGGGAATTCAGAACTATATAAGTGAGAGGCTATCACTAGAAGACTTCACACCTGCTCCAGGTCAAGGAGCACTTGCAATAGTTGCAATGAAGAAGAACAGGGAAATCGTTGAGATTCTGAAGGGATTGAATCATCAACCGTCAATGGCAGCTACATTTGCAGAGAGAGCATTCATAAAGAAGATTGGTGGAGGATGTAGGGTTCCGTTAGGAGCCATAGCGCAGACAAAAAATGATACTTTAACTCTCCACACATGTATACTCTCGAGAGATGGGAGGATTAAGATTCAAGCAGTAGTAGAAGGGAATACCGACTTTCCAGAGAACCTCGGATATAAAGCAGCCTCAGAGATCATGAGGAGATGCCCTAGAGAACTGATTGACTCATGGAGGGGGTAACCTCGAAGGAAGGAAGGGTGTACATTGTAGGGGCTGGACCTGGAGATCCAGACCTACTGACAGTTAAAGCCGTAAAAGTTCTACGGATGGCTGATGTAGTCATATATGACAGGCTTATTCCAGAGAAGATACTGCAGATGATTCCTGAAAGGGCCGAGAGGATATATGTTGGGAAGAAGACTGGAGAGCCTCATCCAACCCAAGATGAGATAAATGATTTAATGATAGAGAAGGCCCGTGAAGGAAGAACCGTTGTCAGGTTAAAGGGAGGAGACCCGTTCCTTTTCGGTCGAGGAGCCGAAGAGGCACAGGCATTGAAGAAGGCAGGTATAAAATATGAGGTTGTCCCAGGAGTAACGTCAGCTTTAGCTGCTCCAGCATACGCTGGTATCCCCTTGACCCACCGCAGATACTCATCCTCAGTCGTCATCGTAACCGGACATGAAGATCCAAAGAAGATTAGAAAACATGTTGACTGGGAGAGGATAGCGGGATCAGTCGATACAATAGTTGTATTGATGGGTGTGAAGAAGATGAAGAGCATTGTTGAATCTCTAATCAAAGGAGGATGCAAATCTGACATGCCAGTAGCCATAATAGAGAATGGAACAACAAGAATGCAGAGGGTAACCGTTGGGACACTCAGCAGCATAGTTGAAGATGCTGAGAAAATGAAGGTTGAGGCTCCAGCAGTCATAGTTATCGGCGACGTTGTAAAGTTGAGAGAGGATATTTCATGGTTTAAGGATGAGGACTATGCCTAGAAGGATCGTTATAGCCATTACAAGACCAGAGAAGCAAGGGCTGGAGACGGCCCGTCTGATACTGGAGGCAGGCGGGGAACCATTTCTCGCCCCAACAGTAGAGATAACTCTTGAGCCTGACATGGAAATGATGAGAAGATTCATAGATGAGGCTTTGGATGAGCATATATCAACTGTCATATTCATGAGCCGCAACGCTGTGAAGAGCATGATCAAATACTTATCAGAACACGGCTTAAAAGAGAAGGTTATTGAGAAGCTAAATAGAATGAATGTTATCGCTATAGGATCTAAAACTAAAGCGGAACTTGAAGAGAATGGTATAGAGACAGATCTTATACCAGCCACATACAGTTCAGAAGGCATTCTTGAAGAGATTGGATCAACCGATTTTAGGAGGGGTAAGGTTGCTGTTCTATGCTCAAACATCTCCTCTGGAAAAGTGGTAAACTTCCTTAAGGAAAATGGAATTGACGTGCTTAAGGTAATAGCCTATAAAAACAGACCGCCTAGAGACTTATCTAGAATCAGAGATCTCTTAGACGCCCTCTCGAATGGGAAGATAGATGTTATAACCTTTACAAGTCCATCCGCGGCAGTAAACCTATTCAGAGTAGCCAGTAAATACTTAAAGATCGAGGATTTTAGGAGGATCCTTAAGAGAACCGTGATAGCGGCTATTGGACCAGTAACAGAGAGAACCTTAAGAGATCTAGGAGTTAAAGTTGACATAGTACCTGAAAGGTATACTGTTGAAGCTATGATCAACTCAATAAAACGTTACATGAAACTTGGGGAGACATAGAATTTTCCGGAGCGATACTAAAGAGCCATGAAAGGTTATAGACAGTCATCTTTGATGAAAGAGCATAATTCACATTCTTCAACCCTAACTTTTGGATCAAAAACTTTATGAAGCCTACACATTAAACCCTTCCTTCGGATTACTCGGCAGATATCGCAGAACCTTACTATGAAGTCTCTATATTGCATCTTTCCATAGGCCAATGAATCGGCTACTTCACGTATCATACTCATAACTTCTTCTTCTCCTTCCAAGCTTATGGCTCTCCCCCTCATGTTTCTGCCATATAGGCTTATAGCCGATTGGCTTACCCCTAATAGACTGGCCACCTCAACCTGTTTCAGTCTATGCCGCATCCTCAACTCTTTGGTTATCATTGCCCTTATAACTGGCAGTACACATTTAACAGCAACTTCGCATGGCGCTAGCAAGGTTTCTTCCTCTATCTTGTTTTATAGAAAGACATATATACTTTATTACTATTGTAATATTTAAGTGTTAGAGGATGATTAAATGAAACGCACCTGTCCAGGCCTAAACAACCTTCTAAGACCGAAACCAGAGTATATAACATGTCCAAACTGTGGAGGCACAGTTGAGATATGGACAGATGAGGATGAAGGAGAATGTATGAACTGTGGAGCGAAAGTTAGAAGAGAGGTCCAGTCATGCCTCGACTGGTGCGAATACGCGGATAAATGTAGAGAGATAATAGCTCAGAGGAGGAGAATGAACGGATGAAAAGAATTAGAAAGATAATTAAGATTGATGAGGAGAAATGTAATGGATGCGGTCTATGCATACCTCAATGTCCAGAGGGAGCATTACAGATAGTAGATGGGAAAGCTAAGCTCGTAAGTGAGATCTACTGTGACGGATTGGGTGCATGCATAGGTGTGTGCCCGCAGGGAGCAATAACAATCGAGGAGAGAGAAGCCGAAGAATTCGATGAGGAAGCCGTTAAGAGAAGATTGAAGGAGCTAGGCAGAGAAGAGCACATACATGCTCATCAGCCAATACAATGGAAAACTGATAAAGAGGGGCAGCTGGGAGAACATGTAGGATCAGCCCTCAGCCAATGGCCGATCCAACTCATGCTTGTGCATCCGCAGGCACCCTACTTCCAAGACAGAGACTTAATCTTGACAGCTGACTGTGTACCATTTGCATATGCCAATTTCCATCAAGACTTTCTGAGAGGAAAAGCTATAGCAATAGCATGCCCAAAACTTGATGACATACAATATTACGAAGAGAAACTTACAGATCTATTCAGCAGATCAAACATAAAGAGTGTAACGGTCATCAACATGGAGGTCCCATGCTGCCACGGATTATATTTTGTCACGCAGAAGGCACTGCAGAATTCTGGGAAGAATATCCCATTGAAACAGGTGATCATAGGCATAAAAGGAGACAGAATAAAATAGAAGATTCATAGTCGGAGATCAAGAAAAGAGAGCGGATACCCAGA
>WAQA01000232.1 GCA_015520475.1 Candidatus Bathyarchaeota archaeon
ATCACCAAATAATTATTGGAAGATGACTGGAGAAAAAACAAAGAGATCAGTACTTATACTACGAGATCCAAAGGTTATAAGGCTTCTCGCAGACTTTACAAGAGCAGAAATCATACGTCTACTAAGCGGAAGATCAATGACGGAAACCCAACTGTCAAAGGAGCTGGGCATAACAAAGGCGGCAGTAGGCTATCATCTGCAACTCCTCAAAAAGGCAGGTCTAATAGAGATAGATAAAACAGAAGTTGAAGAGCATGGGATACTCCAGAAGTACTACTCAACATCAGCAGCGCTTTTCATAATTGATCCAGACAGCATACCAGAAGATATAAAGAGATACTTCTTAGACATGGAGATGGAACATCTCAGAGGAATACTCGCAGCATTTAAACTTAAAAATGAGATCTCAAGGTTTTCTGCTGACGATTTGAAGAGACTTGCGGAGAGACTGCTCAGACAACTAAAGATAGCTGGAGGAAAGCATGTAAAGGAGAAGACTAGGGGAGAAGATGCTGAGCTCCTAAAGATAGAGGTATATGCTGAAGCATTAGCAAACCTCACCAAACAGAGGGAATGGCATAGAATATTTAAGAGGAAGACATGAATGGAGGAAAGGGGAACCTGGATCAAAAAGAAAGGATGGTCATCCATTAAACAATAAGCAATCGAGAAATGGAACAGCAGCTATAAACAGACAAATTTAAAAAAGGGGAAGAATCCATAATTTAATCATTACCTACTGAAGGGCTTTACATGATGGAACATTGGTTTGAAAAGAGAAGGAAAATAAAGGTTCTAGACATCGCTTATAGGCAGATAACATTGGCATTGGATACAGTTAATGATCTAGAGAGATCCGTTAAAGCAGCTTCAACGGGAGATAAAGATGCAACCAGAAGAATAATAAATAGATTATTCGAGGTTGAAGAGGAAATAGATAACCTGAGAAGAAAGGTCTTCGAAGAACTAACTCGGGGAAGCCTAAAATCAAAAGACAGAGAAGACATTATGCATCTAGTTAAAAGATTAGATGTTATGGCGGATCACGTAAAGGATTCAGCTAGGAACATTCTCGTCCTAATAGGATATGAGATTCCAAGGGAGATATGGGACGCCTACATAGACATGGCGGATCGCGTTGTAAAATGCGCATCGATACTACGGCAGAGCCTGAAAGAGCTTAGTAGAAACCCGCATGAAGCAAGACAGATATCCCTCAAAGTTGAAGATGAAGAAGGAAGGGTAGATGAGAAATACATCGAAATAAAATCTCTCTTCCTTAAATTCGGGGATAAGATGAATCCGTCAGTTCTACTGATACTTAGAGATCTCGTTGAGTCGATGGAAGAAGTAGCCGATACATGCGCTGACACAGCAGATTACGTTAGGGTCTTAACTGTTTCCTTCAAGTAAAATTCTAGATTGATAATAAGGGATTGTGGAAGTGGTAGAGTAGAAAATGGGGGATACTATGAACCGAACCTTTTAGCGGCTTCTTCTAAGGCCTTTACACCAGGTAGCTCTTCACCCATAAGGAAGGCTATTAATGCGCCTCCGGCAGTGCTGATATATCCCATCTTATCTGATAAGCCGAATTCCTCTGTTGCGGCTACTGTATGTCCTCCTCCGACAAGAGAGAATGCGTCAGATGACGCTATTGCCTCAAGCACCTCCTTCGTTCCCTTCATAAATTCTTCTCTTTCATATACGCCCATAGGTCCACTTACAACTATCGTCTTAGCAGCATTTATGATCTCTTTATACTCCTTAATCGTTCTTGAACCTATATCAAAGATTGGATGCTCCGTTGGAAGATCATCTGTTGAGATTTCTCTCCGTTCACCGTCAACCTCAATCGCCAAGTCAACTGGAACCTTGATTTTACCCGGATACGCCTCCATAAGCTCTTTTATTCCAGGAATCAAACCTAGAACGCCCTGTTTCTCAAGTAGACTCATATTCGGCTTTCCAAGATCAAATCCTTTAGCCGCTAGGAACAGATGACCGATTATACCTCCAGTTAAGATATAATCTGCAATTTTATTGTTCAATACGTACGTTGATATCTTAAGCGAATCATCGGCTTTTGCTCCTCCAAGCGTGAAGACACAGGGCTTTTCAGGATTCTCCAGCACCCTTCTCAGAGCTTTAAGTTCCCTCTCCATTATCCTTCCAGCAGCGCTTGGAAGAACCCAAGTGAATCCGACTATCGATGCATGAGCTCTATGTGCAGCTGAAAAGGCGTCATTCACGAATATATCGGCTAATGGGGCAAGATTCCTTACAAGCTCAGATTTTGAATGTTCCTCAGCCGTCTTCTTCTTTCTTTCCCCAGGGAAACCTCGTACATTGTCTAAGACGAGTACCTCGCCATCTTTAAGGTTTCTAATAGCATTCTTAGCCTTCTCTCCAAATATATCATCGACGTACTTTACCGGTTTACCTATAATCTTCTCTAGGATCTCAGCGTGTTGTTTAAGCGGGATGAAGTCAGGTTCGCCAGGTCTCCCTTGATGGGCCAATATGACAACTTTAGCCCCTTTAGCTGAGAGTTCTTTTATCGTCGTTTCTCCATGAGCCCTTATCCTCGTATCATCCAGAACCTTCTTTGTTTCCGGATCTACTGGAGAGTTGAAGTCAACCCTAACAAGAACTGTTTTCCCTTTAAAGTCGAAGTCATCAATAGTTTTGAATTCAGCCATTGATCCACCCGCTGTCAAATTTCTATTTGATTGATGGCAAAGAGATTACTTTGCCATCTTACATATCTTCTCGATCATCCATGCCATCTTAACCGAGTAGCCCCACTCATTATCGTACCAAGCGATCACCTTGACTAAGTTTCCAATAACCATCGTTGATAATCCATCAACTATCGCTGAATGTGGATTGTGGATGAAGTCTGATGATACTAGAGGCTCTTCGGTGTAGGCAAGGATTCCTTTAAGCTCTCCTTCAGCAGCTTCTTTGAAGGCAGCGTTCACCTCTTCTTTCGTCACCTCTCTCTTCAGAACGGCTGTTAAGTCGACTATTGAAACGTCTGGAACTGGAACCCTCAGAGCTAAACCGTTCATTTTACCTTCGAGTTCAGGCAATGCAAGTGTGGCGGCTACAGCAGCACCTGTAGTTGTAGGTATAATATTCATCGCTGCGGATCTGGCTCTTCTGAGGTCTCTGTGCTGCATATCAAGCAGCCTTTGATCATTTGTGAAGGCGTGAACGGTATTCATGAGCGCCTTTTCAACGCCGAACTTGTCATTTAAGACTTTAGCTACTGGAGCGACACAGTTAGTTGTGCATGAAGCAAGAGAGATTATGTTATGCTTTTCAGGATCATATTTGTCATCGTTTACTCCATAAACAACCGTTAAGTCAGCGCTTTTGGCAGGTCTCATTGGAGCAGATACAAGAACCTTCTTGGCTCCAGCCTGCAGATGCTTTGAGGCGCTCTCTCTATCTCTGAATCGACCGGTTGATTCAACAGCTAAGTATACGTCGAGATCTTTCCATGGAAGCTTCGCTGGATCAGGCTCTGAGATCACCTTCAATTCATGCTTAACGGAGCCATCCTTTTTGATGAGTATACTGTCATCTTCAACTTCAACATCGAACGGGAGGACTCCGTGGACAGTATCATGTTTCAGGAGGAAAGCTAGGGTTTTAGCGTCTGTGAGGTCATTCACGGCTACAAAGTTTACGTCAACCTCAGTCTCTAATGCTGCCCTATATAGAAGCCTACCTATCCTACCGAAACCATTTATAGCTACATTAACCATCTTTTAACATCACCTTTAAGAATTATTTGATTTCTTACTGATAAAAACATTTTGTATACTTATTTCAAGTCTTGTACGGGGACCTCTCAGATCAACATTCAAGTATCTCTGCAATTAATTTTTCATGTTGGAAGCCGATTCCTCTAGGCAGATTATTCACGTCAAAGAATCTGGCGTGCCCCTTCAATGCACCGTCTTTAGAACGGCATCTCCATAGAACAGTTACGATGTGACCTCTAGGATCATATAGTTCGTAGACCCCGATGGGAGCCTCCACTTCAACCTCTAATCCAGTCTCCTCCACAGCCTTCCTTTTTACAGCATCCACCAGACTCTCTCCCTTCCTCACGAAGCCTCCTGGAAGATGCCAGACCCCTTTAAATGGTTCTTCTCGCCTCCTAACCAGACATATTCTATCACCATCTATAATGGCAGCGTCTACGGTTAACCTAACGAAGAATTCAAATCCTATCTTCCAATAGTCATCTGGAACCCATTCTACCAGTTTAGGCTTCTCATAGTAATTAAGTATGTTATACTTCATTCTTCAGCCACCTGCGCTGGTAAAACCTTTAACGTATATTTTGCTGTTTGACGTGAACTACTCCGCGCTTATGTATGGAGCTTCCCGCTTCAGCCATCAATACTTATCCGGCGGCGGACGCCGCAAACGTGGCTTCGAACCGTCCAAGCCAAGCTACCTTTCGGTAGCAACAATATCTGTAAGAGGCCAGATATAAATAACTTATGGGTTCTCATCTCCTCCGGAAGAGGATTTACAGCCAGCATCAGTTAAAGGGAAATATGAATTCACCATTTTTAGTAGTTATTGGGATGTAGGATTTAATCTTCTCGATGATTTCTGTCTTCCGAAGTTTATAAGCTCCTTTACGTTATGTATCTCGATTAAGTTGCTTGCATGCTTCTTTGTTGTTCTGAAGGCGGCGGTGAATAGTACTGTCTCATCATCGCTTATGAGCTTCATTGATCGGAGCTTCTCAGCTACAGTTAATATTCTGTCCTTCTCTTTTCGATAGTCTATATGTAC